>NZ_CP102951.1:3065000-3297500 GCF_024741815.1 Pseudomonas sp. LS1212 | reverse complement strand
GAATGCTGACATGAGTAACGACAATGGGTGTGAAAAACACCCACGCCGAAAGACCAAGGTTTCCTGCGCAACGTTAATCGACGCAGGGTTAGTCGGTCCCTAAGGCGAGGCTGAAAAGCGTAGTCGATGGAAAACAGGTTAATATTCCTGTACTTCTGGTTATTGCGATGGAGGGACGGAGAAGGCTAGGCCAGCTTGGCGTTGGTTGTCCAAGTTTAAGGTGGTAGGCTGGACTCTTAGGTAAATCCGGGGGTTCAAGGCCGAGAGCTGATGACGAGTGCTCATTAGAGCGCGAAGTGGTTGATGCCATGCTTCCAAGAAAAGCTTCTAAGCTTCAGGTAACCAGGAACCGTACCCCAAACCGACACAGGTGGTTGGGTAGAGAATACCAAGGCGCTTGAGAGAACTCGGGTGAAGGAACTAGGCAAAATGGCACCGTAACTTCGGGAGAAGGTGCGCCGGTGAGGGTGAAGCATTTACTGCGTAAGCTCATGCCGGTCGAAGATACCAGGCCGCTGCGACTGTTTATTAAAAACACAGCACTCTGCAAACACGAAAGTGGACGTATAGGGTGTGACGCCTGCCCGGTGCCGGAAGGTTAATTGATGGGGTTAGCTAACGCGAAGCTCTTGATCGAAGCCCCGGTAAACGGCGGCCGTAACTATAACGGTCCTAAGGTAGCGAAATTCCTTGTCGGGTAAGTTCCGACCTGCACGAATGGCGTAACGATGGCGGCGCTGTCTCCACCCGAGACTCAGTGAAATTGAAATCGCTGTGAAGATGCAGTGTATCCGCGGCTAGACGGAAAGACCCCGTGAACCTTTACTATAGCTTTGCACTGGACTTTGAATTTGCTTGTGTAGGATAGGTGGGAGGCTTTGAAGCGTGGACGCCAGTTCGCGTGGAGCCATCCTTGAAATACCACCCTGGCAACTTTGAGGTTCTAACTCAGGTCCGTTATCCGGATCGAGGACAGTGTATGGTGGGTAGTTTGACTGGGGCGGTCTCCTCCTAAAGAGTAACGGAGGAGTACGAAGGTGCGCTCAGACCGGTCGGAAATCGGTCGTAGAGTATAAAGGCAAAAGCGCGCTTGACTGCGAGACAGACACGTCGAGCAGGTACGAAAGTAGGTCTTAGTGATCCGGTGGTTCTGTATGGAAGGGCCATCGCTCAACGGATAAAAGGTACTCCGGGGATAACAGGCTGATACCGCCCAAGAGTTCATATCGACGGCGGTGTTTGGCACCTCGATGTCGGCTCATCACATCCTGGGGCTGAAGCCGGTCCCAAGGGTATGGCTGTTCGCCATTTAAAGTGGTACGCGAGCTGGGTTTAGAACGTCGTGAGACAGTTCGGTCCCTATCTGCCGTGGACGTTTGAGATTTGAGAGGGGCTGCTCCTAGTACGAGAGGACCGGAGTGGACGAACCTCTGGTGTTCCGGTTGTCACGCCAGTGGCATTGCCGGGTAGCTATGTTCGGAATAGATAACCGCTGAAAGCATCTAAGCGGGAAACTAGCCTCAAGATGAGATCTCACTGGAGCCTTGAGCTCCCTGAAGGGCCGTCGAAGACTACGACGTTGATAGGTTGGGTGTGTAAGCGCTGTGAGGCGTTGAGCTAACCAATACTAATTGCCCGTGAGGCTTGACCATATAACACCCAAGCAATTTGCTGCTCCTGTAAAGAGCAGGGCCAAATTGCGGTAGTGAAGACGAAACGAACCGAAAGTTTGCGACGCACAAATCATCACATACCCGATTCGCCAAGACGTCGAAAGACGGCTTGGCACCAGAATTTCTTGACGACCATAGAGCATTGGAACCACCTGATCCCATCCCGAACTCAGCAGTGAAACGATGCATCGCCGATGGTAGTGTGGGGTTTCCCCATGTGAGAGTAGGTCATCGTCAAGATTAAATTCCGAAACCCCATCTGCGAACGCAGATGGGGTTTTGTTTTTGCCCCGCAAAAAGCCCAGTCACCACCGACCCTGTAGCCGCTGCCGCTGGCTCGGTGCGCCGTTGCGACGCTCGGCCGCAGAGAGCGGCCGCGCTCTTGCGATCGTGAGGGCCGTGCCGGCCCTAGCGCAGCCTACGGCAGCGGCTACAGCGATCGCGTTGGCTCTCACGATGCAGCACATCTGCCCTTGCGCCAACCAAAAACCGCCCATGCCCGGCAGGGCAGCGGCGGTATCTTCATAAAGCGCTTACTTCGCCAATTCAGATGCAAACATCTGAAATTTTTGATGGTAGGTATTTTTTGTCTGTTCCTATACTAATCAACCCCCCTGCTCAGTGAGTAATACAGTCGTTAATAAAGGGTCCTTTGCATTCAGATTATTTGGCGTTGCGACATCTTCTATAGCTATTGAACAGAGCATAAAAATAATGAAACTCTATGAAATAATCGGCTATGACCGTGATGGAACTGTTCGCGAACTCAATACAGCTCTTAATAAAGGGACTCTAAATACCAATTGCGTACTTCTTCCCGATGTTGGTGATGGCCTTCTGCATGATCGCGCTCACCCGCCAGGCGCCGTCAGCGGGTGGAGTGTTTACATTCACGTCGCGATTTCTGCATCCCCATGTAGGGACTATTCTCGGTTGGGCTTATGCCGTTGCGTGCACGGCGGTGATGGCAATGTGCGCAATCATCGGAACTGAATATATACAGGCGTTGATTCCGGCATTGGCTGGCCCGCTTAATGCTAAGTTGATCGGGACGGGCATGGTTCTGATCTTCCTGGTCATTTCCTGGTACGGAGTCAATGCCACCGCCAAAGTAGCCAGCGTCTTTCTGATCTTTGAGATCAGTGTTGTAGCTGGTCTCGGGTTGATGGGGCTCATCAATCCTCAGGTGCAAGATTTGTCGGTCACCTCCATGTACTCGTTGGAGGGTGCAGGTGGTTTGTTCGCGATCGGGCCGGCTGTGCTGTTCGGCGTATGGATGCTCGCCAACTTCGACTCGGCGATCAACTACATCGAGGAGTCGCGTGTTCCAGTTCGGACCGTACAGCGCTCCATGCTGCTCGTTCTGACTTCAGCATTCGTCATTTACAGTCTCGCGGCTATCGGTTGGCAGTTCGCAGTGCCTGTAGAGGAATTGGCTGCCATCGTCGAAGACGGTAATGGCGGGCCGATCGCTGCTGTGGCGAATGTCTACTTGCCACCTGCCATGGCCTGGATCGCATTGTTCGTGGTGATTACATCGGCATGCGCTGGGTTGCAAATTTCCTCTAGCGCGGCTGCTCGTACGCTCTACCGAATGAGTGAGGAAGGGCACCTGCCAACAGTGCTGTGCTCAGTCAACAAATCGAAGTCCCCTTTGGCTGGCCAGCACTATTGTCGCGGCGGTAGCTGTTGCGCTGCTCTGGTGGAAGCCACTGGACAAGGTCTTGTGGTACTACGACGTAGTGACCATCACGCTGGTCATGTCCTATATGGCCGCTATCGCCGCATTTATTGTCATGGCCTGGCGACTTCATCGTTTCGGGGTGTGGCTGGCACTGTCGATCCCGGCGTCTCTCGCAATACTTGTGCTGGGTAGAATGGCCAGCGGAGCATGGTGGCCGGATATTGAGTAAAGAATCGACATCGAAGATGCAGCGATCCAGCCCGGCGCATTTACGACTTCAGCGATGAACTGGCAGCGGTGATACGTACTGCCGAAGAAAACGGTGGAGATGGGATCACTATTCAAGCTGATGTCAGTAATCCCGAAGCGGCAGCCGGAATTATCCGGGAAGCGGAGGGCCGCTATGGCCGGGTCGACATCCTTGTCAACAATGCAGGGAGGCTGGTTTCGGCGACAGTAGCGCAGACGACCTGGGCGCAGTGGGAGCAGATGATCAACACCAATCTCGGGGGTACCTGGGCCTGCATGCAAGCCGTATTGCCGGGCATGCTTGCACGCGGTCAAGGGCGGATCATCAATATCAGCTCCGAGCTGGGGTTGATTGGGTTTGCGACCTATGCCGCGTACTGCGCCTCGAAGGGTGGGGTGATCGCTCTGACAAAAGCGGTTGCAAAGGAAGTTGCCCCGTCAGGCGTATTGGTTAATTCGGTGGCGCCGGGGCCGATCGAAACAGACATGCTGATCAACGACACCATCGAGTACAACGATGAGACACGCGCGACGATTCCATTGAAGCGCTTCGGAAAGCCGGAAGAGATTGCAGCCATGGTCGAAGCCCTGGCTGGACCGGCGGGAGATTTCATGGTTGGACAGGTGGTCAGCCCCAATGGTGGAGCTGCGATCTGATTTCACCATTTAAACCAAGTGGCTCTAATTCTATTAATAACAAAAAGGTATGATATGGGCGCTGTAATGATTACCGGTGGTTTGGGCTATGTCGGCAGGTATCTCACTAAAACGCTCAGCGAAAAGGGCGTTCAGGTGGTGAGTTACAACCGTGACTACTCAGAGGCCTCGTCAGAGTTCATGACCGCTGTACAGGGAGAGAGTTGTTCGATATCCCCAGGATTGTCAGAACCATCCAGAAATATGGAGTTGATTGCGTCATTCATACGGCGGCGATGTCGCATCCTGACTTGTCTATAGAGCTACCGATCACCACGGTGGCAGCGAACATCGATGGCACCATTCATTTGCTTGAAGCAATGCGTTTGGCCGGGATTAAAAGACTTGTCAATTTCTCGTCTGAAACTGTATATGGGCATGTCGATGGTGTAGTCAGTGAAAATACACCCCCTAATCCAACTACACCTTATGGTGTGACCAAGCTTGCCAATGAGCATTTCGGCCGAGTCTATAACGACCTCTATGGTATGGAGGTGATTTCATTGCGGATCGCGGAAGTGTATGGTCCTGAAAATAAAATGCCGCAAATTCTCAGGGATATACTCAAGGCAGTTCATCGTGGTGAAAAATTCAGCCAGGCTTGCGGTGGAGATCATCGATTCCATTATATTCATGTAGAAGACGTTGTACGTGCAGTGCTGATGGCGGCTGAAACCAGAGATGTTAAAGGGGGTGTATTCAATATTGCGGGTGATCGTTCCTGGACGCTGCATGAGGCCGTTGAAATCATCAGGAAACTTATTCCTGATGCCGCTATTGAAATCGGTGCTGGCCACTGGCATCTGGATCGGCAAGGGGAGTGGGACCTTAGTGTGGCGGAGCGGGAATTGGGGTATCGAGCGCAATGGTCCCTTGAGAAAGGAATGGCGCATTATTCAAACTGGCTGCTCGATCACGAATATTGATATCGGCCTTGATCGCTTTTCTTGGTGAGTCAATAACTTTCAGCATCAATTGGTGATTAAAAATGATCGAGAACCCTATTGTGTGGCCAAATGGCGCACGATGTGCCGTCGCCTTTACCTTCGATATGGATGCAGACAGCATTCTACATGTGGCCCACCCCAAAGATTCAGCGACACGTGTCGCTAGTATTTCAATGCTGCACTACGGGCCCAAGGTGGCGATTCCAAGGATTCTGGAAACCTATCGACGCTTCCAGATCAAACAGACGTTTTTTATTCCGGCGTGGTGCATCGAGCAATACCCCAAAGCCATTGAGGCGATTGTCGAAGATGGACACAAAATTGGCCATCATGGCTACATACATGAACATCCAAATGAACTGAGTCGAGAAGAGGAGGCCTATTGGCTTGATCGTGGCTGCGACACTGACAGCCTGCCTTACTACCAGGGACCGGTTAAAGCAAATAGATAAGCTGTTTGGTTCTTGTTGTAATTAATGTTGGGGGGCGACCATCGATGGATGGTCGCTACTCTGCCTGATTACAGGCCTGGAGCGAGCCGTGGCCGCTTGACCGAGTTGCCGCTGCGCGGCTGGCCCAGGCCGATTTCAGTGGATGTGGCATGATCGAGTGTCCCCCCGCCGGGCCCGGCGGGGTTCTGGTTGCTGGAGCGGTTGCTTGCCAGAGGCTGGTTGCGCGCTACATTCGGCCATGTTAGAAGTCGGTCAGTTTATTTATAAGTCGAATATCGTTATGGCTAGCAGTGATAAATTGAATAGGCCGCTGTTCGATCTGGACTTGCTCAGGGCTATGGTCATGGTCGCTGATTGCGGCAGCTTCACCACCGCTGCCGCGCGGCTGTATTCCACCCAGTCCACCGTCAGCCAAAAGGTGCGGCGGCTGGAAGAGATGGTCGGGCACAAACTTCTGGACCGGGGCAATCGCGATGTTTTGCCCACCGATGCGGGGCAGACGCTGCTGGGTTATGCCCGGCACATGCTCGCGTTCAATGATGAAATGTTCGAAGCCATGTCGGGCGCCACTGTGGCGGTGACGGTGCGCCTTGGTGTGCCCGAAGATTTCGTTGCTGGGCGCACGACTCATCTGCTTTCGGCATTCAATCGCAAGCATCCACAGGTCAAGCTGGAAGTCACCAGTGGCTTATGCCGCGATCTGAGCAGTGGCTACGACAACGGTGAGCTGGACCTGATCCTGGTCAAGCAGCGCCGTAACAGCCGTGAAGCCGTGGCAAGCTGGCCTGAGAAGTTGCAATGGATCGACAGCGCCAAGAACCCCACCTTCGATCTTGACCCGGTTCCGTTGGTTACCTTTCCGCCCCGGGGGCTGTACCGGGACGATATGATAAATGCCATCGAGCGCATGGGCCGGCGCTGGCGTATCAGCTTCACCAGCTCGAGCCTTAGCGGTATCCAGGCGGCGGTTGCTGACGGCATGGGCGTCAGCCTGCTCCCGCAACGAGCGGTCACTGCCGATCACCTGGTGCTGACGAAAGCGTGCGGACTGCCCGCCATCGATGCCATGGAGGTGGTCATCATTCATCGCCCTTCGGCGGACCCGATGGTCAAGGAACTGGCAGGCGTACTGGCACGGTCGCTGGAGGGGCAGTACTGATCGGACAGGACTGATGACCCACGTCCAGGCCTTGATGGGTATCGGCGGCTCACACGGACATTGTAGGAGCGGGTCTTGCCCGCGATTGGAAGGCGCAGCCTTCCCCGCGATGTCAGGCCTGATGCAGCAGGGGGCCGCTGCGCAGCCCAATCGCGGGCAAGACCCGCTCCCACAATGACGGTGCTGTAGGGTTTTTCTCTATTTCGCGCGCGGTATTTCCCAAGCATAATCAGCTCGCCTTGAATGCTGTTGCGCCTGTGTTTGCTGGTGGCTAGTCTTGCCTGGTCGTTGCCAATTCAACGACCGGGCGTCGCGGCCCGCGAAACTTGGCGCATAAGCGCCCCATCCGACAGCAGGCGCTTTGTTTTTGCCCGCTGCTTCGTGTTATGGCGGCTGTGCGCGGGATACCTTCGGGTATGCCGGGTTCCAAGTTTCCCGGTCCGCGAACCTGCGTACAGCTGTCACCCTTAACCGCGTCGCGGCGGTCGATGGCAGCTCCATTCAAACTTGGAGTTTCACCATGATCAAAATCGTCCCCGATCCACCCGCTTCAACCCCCTCACTTTTCACCACCGAAAAACCCTTCGGCACCGTCGACAGCAACGGCCAACCCATGTTCACCGTGCGTGGCGGCATCCCGGCCGAAGACGCGCTGGCTCACGCCACCACCCTGATCGAATACGCCGAAGCCACGGCCTGGGATGTGGTCGATCACCTGCACCTCAATGACAAATCGCTGGTGCTCGGGCTGATTCAACAGCTCGATGCGGCGCAGGCGTTGATCGGTGCGGTGATGGACCAGCCAGGCACTCGCTGACCGCTCGAATAAAAATCCCGCCGGTGCTGAGCCGGCGGGATTCGTGTGCAGCCCCTGAGCTTAACGCGCAGCGTTGAGCGTCAGGTTCATGTGACGGTTCACATCTTTGTACAGCAGGTAGCGGAAACGGCCAGGGCCACCGGCATAGCAGGCCTGCGGGCAGAAAGCACGCAGCCACATGAAGTCACCAGCCTCCACCTCGACCCAGTCCTGATTCAGGCGGTAGACCGCCTTGCCTTCCAGCACGTAGAGGCCATGTTCCATCACATGGGTCTCGGCGAAGGGGATCACGCCGCCCGGTTCGAAGGTCACGATGTTGACGTGCATGTCATGGCGCATGTCGGCCATGTCGACAAAGCGCGTGGTGACCCAGCGCCCTTCGGTGCCTGGCATCGGGATGGGTTCGACGTCTTGTTCGTTGGTCACGAAGGCTTCGGGGTAGGCCAGGCCGTCAACCGCCTGATAGCGCTTGCGCAGCCAGTGGAAGCGTACCGCGTCGCCACTGTTGTTGCGCAGGGCCCAGTCTGCCGCTGGCGGGATGAATGCATAGCCGCCCGGTTTGAGGGTATGGACGTTGCCTTGCAGGGTCAGGTCGATTTCGCCTTCGACGACGAAGATCACGCCTTCAGCTTCCTTGTCTTGCTCGGGAGCGTTGCTACCACCACCCGGGCTCACTTCGACAATGTACTGGGAGAAGGTTTCGGCAAAACCGGTCAGCGGCCGGGCCAGCACCCACAGACGAGTCTTGTCCCAGAAGGGCAGGTGGCTGGTCACGATGTCGCGCATCACGCCCTTGGGAATGACCGCGTAGGCTTCGGTGAACATCGCCCGGTCGGTCAGTAGTTCGGTCTGAGCCGGATGCCCCCCATGAGGGGCGTAGTAAGTGGTCTTTGACATGGAACACCTTCTGTCGTTGTTGTTCGGGTTCCCAGATGCAGCGCCACCTTTAGATTCGGCGCTGCCTTGGGTGGTCCTGCCGGGGTACAGAACCACACCCTATAAAAGAATCCTGGTATCCACAAATTAAATGTTGGAATGCGCTGCATTCATTTTTTGGATGGTTTAAATCCTTGCATCAGGAAATCAATGGCGGAACCGAGGTGCGCGCAACAGCTCAAGTCCGAGCTCCATGCTCACGAGACCGCTGAGGAGCGCTTTTTCTACATGCCGTTGATGGTCGATGACAATAACGCCCAACTTTCGTCTTCTTGAGTCAGCCCCGGTCGAGTGCCGGGCCGCGCGCGTCGGCTAAAGCGCGCACGGCAGAGTGCCTGTTGGCTTGTTAAAGTCCCAACTCCAGGGCCAGCAGATCCGAGAGTGGCTGCGCACGTCGAATCAATCTGGCTTGCCCCTGCTCGAGCAACACCTCCGGCAGCAGTGTCCGGCTATTGTAGTTGGACGACATGGAGGCGCCGTACGCGCCGGTATCGTGCATGATCAGCAAGTCACCCACCTGCGCTTCAGGCAGCAAACGGGGTGTGACACCCTCTTCATCCTGGGTAAAGATATCGCCGGATTCACACAGGGGGCCGCCCACCACATAGTCGTGTTCCGGGCGATTGACCGGGGCACCCTGGGGGTCCAGCAAGGTCATGTGGTGATAGGCGCCATAAAGGGCTGGGCGCATCAGGTCATTGAAACCGGCGTTCACCAGGATGAAATTTCGGCTGCCGACTTTTTTGACCGCCCGGACTTCGGTCACCAGGCAACCAGACTCGGCGACCAGAAAACGGCCGGGTTCGATTTCCATCCGTACCGGATGCTTGAGCCAGGCCTCGATGTCCTGCCTGGCCTGGCGCCATGCGTCTGCATAGCGCTGAATGTCCACCGGCTCATCGCCCTCGCGGTAGGGCGTGGAAAGCCCGCCACCGATGGAAAAGGCTTCGATATCGTGGTCGAGCGACTTAACCGCCGAGACCATTGCGCAGCCTACTTGCTCCAGATGCGCGTAATCCACGCCGGAGCCGATATGCATGTGCAAGCCCACCAGTTTCAGCCCGAACTGCCGAATGACACCGAGCGCTTCGTCAACCTGGTCATGCCAGATGCCGTGCTTGCTGTTTTCACCGCCGGTATTGGTCTTGCGGCTGTGACCGTGGCCAAAGCCCGGGTTGATCCGCAGCCAAACGCGATGGCCCGGAGACCTTGCACCCAGTTGGCGGAGCATGTCGATCGAGCCGGTATTGACCTCGATATTCAGCTCGACAACGCGCTGCAGTGTCGGCTCGTCGAACAGATCACAGGTCAGGACGATGCCCGCAGGTGTGCCGGCGGGGCTGTAACCTGCGAGCACTGCCCGCTCGATTTCGCCCAATGAGACGGCATCGACCCGAACACCCTGCTCGCGTATCAAGCGCAGGATGTGCAGGTTGGAACAGGCTTTCTGGGCGAAGCGAACGGTTTCGAAGCACGCCAGTTGCTTGATGCGCGCTTTGATGGTCTGGGCGTCATAACACCAGAGCGGGGTGCCGTGTTGTCTGGCAATGGCGGCGAGTTGCTGGAAGTCATGTTGGCTGGGCATGGAGGAAGTCGATCTTTGGTGAAGGTAGGAGACCATCATGCAGATCGCCAGGTATTCAATAAAATATCTATTCTTTGTTCATCGATTCAGTTTTGATATGGGTCTCAATCGTACAAACAAGGATAGGTATGGCCATTTCCTTGCGGCATATCGAAGTTTTCCGAGCGACCATGCAGGCCGGCAGTGTCACGGGCGCGGCGCGCTTGCTGTTCACCTCCCAACCGACGGTCAGCCGGGAACTGGCGAGGCTTGAAAGCCTCTCGGGCCTGCGTCTGTTTGATCGCGAGGGTGGACGGCTTGTGCCAACGGCCCAGGCGATGCTGCTACTCGAAGAGGTCGAGCGCTCGTATATAGGGCTGGAACGCATCAACAGCGTTGCACAATCGATCCGTCGATTCGAGCATGGCCAACTGACCATCACTAGCCTGCCGCTGTTTTCCCAGACGCTGTTGCCCAGGGTCTGCAAGCACTTTCACCAGCAGCATGGCGGTATTGGCTTGAGTATCACGGCACAGGAATCGCCCTTGCTCGAGGAATCGCTCAGCGCCCAGCGTTACGACCTCGGCTTGACCGAGAGTGAACATGTGCCCCGAGGTACCCGAGGGGAATTGCTCTTTTGTGCCGACATGGTCTGCGTACTGCCAGAGGGGCATCCTTTGTTGTCCAGGCCGCTACTCGCAATGGAGGACTTTCGCGGTGTCGATTTCATCAACCTGTCGGGTCTGGACATCTATCGTCAGACGCTTGATGAGCACTTTCGTCGGGCCGGTGTCGATCGGCATACCGTCATCGAAACAACCAGCGCGGCCTCGGTCTGTGCCATGGTCAGGCAACAATTGGGGGTGGCGATCATCAACCCGCTGACCGCCGTACAAGAGTCAGGCAGAGGATTGGCCATTCGGCCGATCAACGTGTCCATTCCCTATCGCGTCATGTTGATCAGGCCTGATTATCGACCCTCCTCAATCTTCGTCGATACCTTTTGCAAGGCGTTGAGCGATGAGGTGTTGTGCCTTGCCAATGCGCTCGGATGCGCTTGAGGTCTGATACAGGCGCCGCGATCCCTGTAGCCGCTGCCGTCAGGCTCGGTGCGCCGCTGCGACGCTGGAGTCCCGCAGGGGCTCCCTTGGCGATCTCAAGATCTTGCGCCTGCTTCGCACGCGAGCGCAGCCTGCGGCAGCGGCTACAGGGATTGCATTCCAACTGCCAGGCATAAAAAAGCCCCGCCAGATGGCGGGGCTTTTTCAACGCGGTGTTTCGTTACGCTTGAACGACCGGGATGTTGGCGTTCGCCGCCGCTTCACGGAACTCGGCGATCTGGTCGAAGCTCAGGTAGCGGTAGACATCGGCCGCCATGCTGTCGATCTTGCCGGCGTACTCCATGTACTCTTCGACGGTTGGCAGCTTGCCGAGGATGGACGCGACAGCGGCCAGTTCGGCAGAAGCCAGGTACACGTTGGCACCATCGCCCAGGCGGTTCGGGAAGTTACGGGTCGAAGTCGAGACCACGGTGGAGTTCGGTTCGACGCGTGCCTGGTTACCCATGCACAGCGAGCAGCCCGGCATTTCCATGCGCGCGCCAGCCTTGCCGTAGATGCCGTAGTAGCCCTCTTCGGTCAGTTGGTGAGCGTCCATCTTGGTCGGCGGCGACAGCCACAGACGGGTGGGCAGCTGACCCTTGACCTGATCCAGCAGTTTACCGGCCGCGCGGAAGTGACCGATGTTGGTCATGCACGAACCGATGAACACTTCGTCGATCTTCTGGCCTTGAACGGTGGACAGCAGGCGTGCGTCGTCCGGGTCGTTCGGCGCGCAGAGCACCGGCTCCTTGATGTCGGCCAGGTCGATCTCGATGACCTCGGCGTACTCGGCGTCCTTGTCGGCTTCCAGCAGCTGCGGGTCGGCCAGCCAGGCTTCCATCGCCTGGGCGCGACGCTCCATGGTGCGGGCATCGCCGTAGCCTTCGCTGATCATCCAGCGCAGCAGGGTGATGTTCGACTTCAGGTACTCGGCGATGGCCTTTTCCGGCAGCTTGATGGTGCAACCGGCCGCGGAACGTTCGGCCGAGGCGTCGGACAGTTCGAAGGCTTGCTCGACGGTCAGGTCGTCCAGGCCTTCGATTTCCAGGATGCGGCCGGAGAAGGCGTTGATCTTGCCTTTCTTCTCGACGGTCAGCAGGCCGTGCTTGATGCCGTAGTAAGGGATGGCATGCACCAGGTCACGCAGGGTGATGCCCGGTTGCAGTTTGCCCTTGAAGCGCACCAGTACCGACTCCGGCATGTCCAGTGGCATCACGCCGGTTGCCGCGGCGAAGGCGACCAGGCCGGAACCGGCCGGGAAGGAGATGCCGATCGGGAAGCGGGTGTGCGAGTCACCACCGGTGCCGACGGTGTCCGGCAGCAGCATGCGGTTCAGCCAGCTGTGGATGATGCCGTCGCCTGGACGCAGGGACACGCCGCCACGGGTGCGGATGAAATCCGGCAGGGTGTGGTGGGTGGTGACGTCGATTGGCTTCGGGTAGGCAGCGGTGTGGCAGAACGACTGCATGACCAGGTCGGCGGAGAAGCCCAGGCACGCCAGGTCTTTCAGCTCGTCGCGGGTCATCGGGCCAGTGGTGTCCTGGGAGCCGACGGTGGTCATCTTCGGTTCGCAGTAGGTGCCTGGGCGTACGCCCTTGCCAGCTGGCAGGCCGCAGGCCTTGCCGACCATCTTCTGCGCCAGGGTGTAGCCCTTGCCGGTGTCGACCGGAGCTTCAGGCAGCTTGAACAGGTCGGTTGGGCCCAGGCCCAGCTCGGCGCGCGCCTTCTCGGTCAGGCCACGGCCGACGATCAGCGGGATACGGCCGCCGGCGCGGACTTCGTCCAGCAGCACCGGGGTTTTCATTTCGAAGGTGGTGATGACATCAAGGCTGCCGTGCTTGCAGACCTTGCCGGCGTGCGGGTACAGGTCGATCACGTCGCCCATGTGCATGTTCGACACATCGAATTCGATCGGCAGGGCGCCGGCGTCTTCCATGGTGTTGTAGAAGATCGGGGCGATCTTGGAGCCGAAGCAGAAACCACCGCCGCGCTTGTTCGGCACGTAAGGGATGTCGTCGCCGAAGAACCACAGTACCGAGTTGGTCGCCGACTTCCGCGAAGAACCGGTACCGACCACGTCACCGACGTAGGCGATCGGGAAGCCCTGGCCGCGCATCTCTTCGATCTGCTTCATCGGGCCGGTCACGCCTTGCTCGTCCGGCACGATGCCGTCGCGGGCCATTTTCAGCATGGCCAGGGCGTGCAGCGGGATATCAGGACGCGACCAGGCGTCCGGCGCAGGGGACAGGTCGTCGGTGTTGGTTTCGCCAGTGACCTTGAACACGCGCAGGCTGATCTTGTCGGCCAGGGTCGGACGGTTCTTGAACCACTCGCCGTCGGCCCAGGACTGCAGCACGGCCTTGGCGTTGACGTTGCCGGCCTTGGCTTTTTCGGCCACGTCGTGGAACGCATCGAACATCAGCAGGGTGTGCTTGAGCTCTTCGGCGGCAACAGGTGCCAGCTCGGCGTCGTCCAGCAGCTCGACCAGGGTGGCGATGTTGTAACCGCCTTGCATGGTGCCCAGCAGCTCAACGGCGCGCTTTTTATCGATCAGGGGGGACTTGGCTTCACCTTTGGCCACGGCAGACAGGAAACCGGCCTTGACGTAGGCGGCTTCGTCCACGCCTGGTGGAACGCGGTTGGTGATCAGGTCGACGAGGACGGCTTCTTCGCCAGCAGGGGGATTCTTCAGCAGCTCGACCAGGCCGGCGGCTTGTTCGGCATTAAGCGCGAGGGGCGGCAGCCCTTCCTCGGCGCGTGCTTTTACGTGTCGGGCATAGGCTTCAAGCACTGGGGTATCTCCTGTCATTGCCGCACTTTGGCGAAGTGCACGAGGGTGGGGTGGATAGCGGGGGCAAGCCGCGAAGTAAAAAAGTAGGAGCAGACTTTCAGCAATGGAGGGTGACCACCCGTACTGCCAGAAAGTGAGCCTGCTCCTACGAAACCTGTTCGGTGTGGCGTCTCGCGTCGATGCATTGTCGACACATGGCCCTTTGTGGTGCGGAATCTAATGGTTTTAATTCGTTAGAGCAATAGCATTGTTGACACATTGTCGGCTGCGCCGGGGTTGCCCCGACGCGAGCGTTTGGCTATAGCACCAGCATTCCGGTGAACACATAAGCTTGGGCGAGCGTGATCAGGCCGATGATGGTCGCGAACATCAGGCTGTGTTTCAGGGTGAAACGGAACAGATCCGACTCCTTGCCGACCAGGCCCGTTGCGGCGCAAGCGACGGCGATCGATTGGGGAGAGATCATCTTGCCCGTGACCCCGCCACTGGTGTTGGCAGCGACCAGCAGCGTGTCATTGACACCGATCTGATGGGCAGTAGTAGCCTGCAATGAACCGAACAACGCGTTGGAGGAGGTATCTGAACCAGTCAGGAACACGCCCAGCCAACCGAGGAATGGCGAGAAGAACGGGAAGGCCACGCCCGTCCCGGCAAGCACCAGTGCCAGGGTGGATGACATGCCTGAGTAGTTTGTAACGAAGGCGAACGCCAACACCATGCCGATGGACAGGATCGGCCACTTCAACTCGATCAGCGTTTCTTTGAAGGTGGTAATCCCGGTTCTCACGTTGAGGCGCAAGATGAACATCGAGATCAATGCCGAAAGGAAAATCGCGCTGCCGCCCGCCGATATCAGGTCCAACTTGTAAACCGCTTGCATGGCCGTAGGTACATCTACGATCGGCGCGGTTTTGATGACCAGTTGATCCAGATAGGGGATCGCCAATTTGAACACCAGGTGCTCCAGCGCGCCGCCGGGTGCAAACATGGCTTTAAAGGGTTTCAGTGTCCATACAGTGACCAGCGCGGTGAGGATCAAGAACGGCGACCACGCCTTGATGATCTCTCCGATGCTGTAGGGCGATGGGGCACTGTTGCGCATGCCGCCAAAACCACCCAGCACAGCAGCACCGCCTGCGCTGCCAACGATCTCGGTGCTTCTTGCCGTCTTGGGCTGCCAGACTTTGAGGAACAGGGTCAACGAGACGATACTGACCAGCGCCGAGGTAATGTCGGGGAGTTCCGGGCCAATGTAGTTGGACGTGTAGTACTGAGTCACGGCGAAACTGCTGCCAGCGACCAGTGCAGCAGGCCAGGTTTCCTTGACGCCTTTCCAGCCGTCCATTATTGCAACAAGCCAGAACGGCACGATCACCGAAAGCAAAGGCAGTTGACGGCCCGCCATTGCACCGATTTTGAACGCGTCGATGCCAGTCACCTGGCCGGCGACGATAATCGGCACGCCGAGCGCACCGAATGCCACGGGGGCGGTGTTGGCGATCAGGCAAAGACCAGCGGCGTACAAGGGGTTGAAGCCAAGTCCGACGAGCAGGGCGCCGGTAATCGCCACGGGTGCGCCGAAGCCGGCTGCGCCTTCGAGGAAGGCACCGAAGGAGAAGCCGATCAACAGCACTTGTAGACGTTGGTCATCGGTAATGGAAAGAACGGAACTTCGGATAATCTCGAACTGCCCGCTCTTCACCGTCAGTTTGTAGAGAAATACTGCAGCCACGATGATCCAGGCGATTGGCCAAAGCCCGTAGGCGAAGCCGTAGCCTGCGGATGCAAACGCCATCTCCAGTGGCATGTCGAACACCAATGTTGCGATGGCGATTGAAAGCGCGAGTGTAATAGTGCCGGCGATATAGCCTTTCATGCGAAAGACGGCCAGCGCCAGGAAGAAGAATATGATGGGGATCAGCGCCACAAGCGCCGATAGACCCAGACTGCCCAGGGGCGTGTATATCTGTTGCCAGGTTTGCATGCTAGGAACCTCTTTTTATTGTGATTGTTCAGGTCGCGGTGGTGCGTGCCGCCATTTATTCCGACGGGCTTTATCTAGCGGTGTACAACGTTGGAAACGTCGAGAGCGTCCCCAATCAGCGAATCGATCGGGGACGTGCGACTCAGTGCTGTTGTTTGAAGCGCTGGCGCCAGGCATGCAATAACGGCTCGGTGTAGCCATTGGGTTGTTCGCGGCCTTTGAATACCAGGTCAGAGGCGGCCTGGAACGCGGCGGATTGTTCGTTGCCGGCCATCGCGCGGTAAGAGGCGTCGCCAGCGTTCTGCTCGTCGACCACCCTGGACATACGCTTCAGGGTCTCCAGTACCTGCTCGTGATTGACCACGCCATGGGCCAGCCAGTTGGCAATGTGCTGGCTGGATATGCGCAAGGTGGCACGATCTTCCATGAGGCCGACGTTGTGAATATCCGGCACTTTCGAGCAGCCGATACCTTGCTCCACCCAACGCACGACGTAACCGAGGATGCCCTGGCAATTGTTATCGAGCTCCTCCTGGATCTCGATCTTGCTCCAGTCACGCGCTGCACTCACCGGCACTGTCAGCAGATCGTGGAGCAAGGAGGCACGCTGGCTGTCGAGATCGACGTGCTCCAGTTCGCCTTGTACCTTCTTCACATCCACTTGGTGGTAGTGCAGTACGTGAAGGGTGGCGGCGGTCGGGGAAGGCACCCAGGCGGTAGTGGCCCCGGCCTTGGGATGGTTGATCTTTTGCTCGAGCATGGCGTGCATCAGGTCCGGCATGGCCCACATGCCTTTGCCTATCTGCGCGCAGCCACGCAGGCCACAGGCCAGCCCGACCAGAACGTTGTTGCGTTCGTAGGCCGAAATCCAGGAAGTGCCCTTCATGTCATCCTTGCGAAGCATGGCCCCGGCTTCCATGGCGGTATGCATCTCGTCGCCGGTACGATCGAGAAAGCCGGTGTTGATAAAGGCGATGCGATTGGCAGCGGCAGCGATGCATGCCTTGAGGTTGACGCTGGTACGCCGTTCCTCGTCCATGATCCCCATCTTCAGTGTGTAGCGGGGCAGGCCGAGAAGGTCTTCGACACGTCCAAACAACTGGTCGGCGAATTCGACTTCGGCTGGGCCATGCATTTTGGGCTTTACGATGTAGAAGCTGCCGGCCCGGGAATTTTCGCGGCGCTGGAGGTCGTGCAGGGCAATCAGGCTGGTGATTGCGGCATCGAGAATGCCCTCGAAAATCTCATTGCCGCCACGGTCGAGAATGACGGGCGTGCACATGAGATGGCCGACATTGCGCACGAACAGCAACGAGCGGCCAGGCAGTGTCAGTTGCTCCCCGCCTGCAGCAATGTACTGGCGGTCCGGGTTCATGCTCCGGACAAAGGTTTGCCCACCCTTGCTGATCGTCTCGGACAGATCGCCCTTCATCAGGCCAAGCAGGTTGCGGTAGACCAGGATCTTGTCCTCGGCGTCCACGGCGGCGACCGAGTCTTCACAGTCGAGTATCGTGCTCAGTGCGGACTCCAGCAGTACATCCTTGACGCCGGCACTGTCGGTTTGACCGATCAAGTGGGAGTGATCGATCTGGATCTCGAAATGCAGCCCGTTGTTCTTCAGCAGTACCGCGTTGGGAGCACTGGCAGTGCCCTGATAGCCGATGAATTTTTCCGGCTGTGCCAGGGCGCTGATGCTGCCGTCCTCCAACGTCACATGCAGTTGGCCCAGCTCGATGCGATACGCGGTTGAATCGGAGTGGGAGCCGCGAGTCAGTGGGGCGGCCTGATCGAGGAAGTTGCGCGCAAAAGCAATTACCTTCTCGCCACGACGCGGGTTGTAGCCCTTGCCCTTCCCGGCATCATTTTCGTCGCCGATCGCGTCGGTTCCGTACAGGGCGTCATACAGTGAGCCCCAGCGTGCGTTGGCGGCGTTCAGCGCGAAACGAGCATTGGTGACGGGCACCACCAACTGAGGGCCGGCCTGGTTGGCAATTTCCTCGTCGACATTGCGGGTGCCGATCTGCACTTGCCCGGGTTGTGGCTGAAGATAGCCGATAGACTCAAGGAAAGCCTGGTAGGCGGCCATGTCGGTGATCTGGCCAGGATGGGCGCGGTGCCAGGCATCCAGTTCGTTTTGCAGGCGGTCGCGTTCAGCCAGCAGGGCGCGATTTTTTGGCGACATATCTGTTACCAGGTCGTCAAAACCGCTCCAGAAATCCTCGGATGAAATGCCCGTGCCCGGCAACACCTCGTCATCCACGAAGTGCTTGAATTGGCTGGATACCTGCAGGCTCTGGCAGTGTACGCGCTCGGTCATTTTCTTTTCTCCTGTTCGATTACCCCCACGGCTGGGGCTAAAACTGTTTACGCCTGGAGCGCAGTGGCTCCGGCTTTGGCGACCTGGGCATCCTGTTCGGCCTTGACGCCCGACACCCCGACCGCGCCGATCACCTGGCCATCGACCATGACCGGAACGCCGCCTTCGAGTGAAGTCAACAGCGGAGCGCTGAGGAAGGCGGTGCGACCGTTGTTGACCATCTCTTCGTAGCCTTTGGTTTCACGCCGGCCAAGCGCCGCGCTTCGGGCCTTTTCAATCGCGATGTAGGCGCTGATCGGCGCGCAGCCGTCAAGGCGTTCAAGCGCCAGGGGATGCCCCCCGTCATCGACTATTGCGATGGCAACCGCCCACTGGTTGCGCTGGGCCTCTTCGCGAGCGTTGCTGAGGATGCGGGTGATTTCGGCGTGACTGAGTACGGCTTTGCTTTGCATGTCTGACTCCTAAGAAAACAGGGCTTGTTCCACAAGCTCGATCCAATGGCGCACGGGGGTTCGCCCGGCGCCGCCCAGGTGGGTTTGGCAGCCGATGTTGGCTGTGACGATGACCTCGGGTTTATCGCGTTCCAGCGCGTTCATTTTGTTATCGCGCAGCTTCAGCGACAGCTCCGGCTGGGTCAGTGAATAGGTGCCAGCCGAACCGCAGCACAGATGGCTATCCGGCACGTTGGTCAGATTGAAACCCAGACGAGTGAGCACGGTTTCCACTGCACCACCGAGTTTCTGTGCGTGTTGCAGGGTGCAGGGGCAGTGGAATGCCAGACGCTTGTCGCCATTGATCCCCAGGCTTTCCAATGGCTCGTCACGCAATACTTCGACCAGGTCCTTGGCGAGTTCGCTGACCCGTTTGGCTTTGGCTGCGTAGGCAGGATCGTTCTCAAGCAGATGGCCATAATCACGCACGAAGGCGCCGCACCCACTGGCCGTTTGAACAATGGCTTCGGCGCCGGCCTCGATGGCCGGCCACCATGCATCGATATTGCGACGGGCCCGCTCAAGCCCTTTTTCCTGGGCGTTGAGGTGGTAATCCACTGCGCCACAGCAACCGGCTTCGCGGGCTGCCGTGATGCTGATGCCCAGGCGATCCAGCACTCGGGCAGCGGCGGCGTTGGTATTGGGCGACAGCGTCGGTTGTACGCAGCCTTCGAGTATCAGCACCTGGCGAAGATATCGGGTCTGCGGACGTGGCATGGCTGGCTGCGGCTGGCGCGGCAGCTTTGCTTGAAGTGCCGCCGGCAGCAGCGGGCGAAAGGCCTGACCGGTTTTTGTCAGCACCTTGAACAGTGTCGGGCGCGGTACTACAGCGCGAAGTCCTTCACGCAGGGCGCGCTGGCCAAATGAGCGTGGCACCTTTTCCTCGACCACCGCCCGACCGATATCCAGCAGGTTGTGGTACTGCACGCCGGAGGGACAGGTGGTCTCGCAATTTCGGCAGGTCAGGCAACGATCCAGGTGCATCTGGGTCTTTGCAGTGATTGCCTGGCCTTCGAGCACCTGCTTGATGAGATAGATCCGTCCCCGGGGGCTGTCCAGCTCATCGCCCAGCAGTTGATAGGTCGGGCAAGTGGCGGTGCAGAATCCGCAGTGCACGCAGGAGCGCAGGATACTTTCGGCCTCTTCGGCGCGGGGCAGAAGCTTGGCTTGTTCGCTAAGATTGGTTTTCATGGTTTTATCTCAGACTTCTGCATACATGCGACCGGGGTTAAAAATCCCCTGGGGGTCGAGCTGGCGCTTGAGGTTCTGGTGGTAGCGCAGCAGCGGAGCGCTCAGTGGCGGGAAGGGATCGTCGACTTTGCCGTAGCAGGTGGCGTGACCACCGACTTGCGCGACGGTGTGGCGGATGAGACTGGCGTCGGCACCCGACTTGAGCCAGCGCTGGGCACCACCCCAGTCGATCAGTTGTTCGCCGGGCAAGGCTAGCGGCGGCGTGTTGTTCGGCAGGGACAGGCGCCACAGCGGTGCGGGATGGGTGAAGAAAGCAAGGCGTTGTTCGCGCAGGTCCTGCCAGTAGCCGCTACCGATCTCCTCTCCACCCAGGCGCAGCCGAGCAGCCTGCACTGAGCCTTCGCCGCCCTCCAGGCGCAAATGCAATGCACCGCTGTCGTAGCAGGCCGCTGTGATCGGGATGGGTTCCTTGCCCCATTGGGCGAGCGCGCCGAGTGCCCGGGACACCTCCATCTCCAGGCTCAGGCTCATGCACGCTCGCGGCTTGGGCAGCACCTTCAGTGAGACTTCGGTAAGGACACCCAGGCAACCGAAGCTTGCGGTCAGCAATCGCGACACATCGTAGCCCGCGACATTTTTCATGACTTCGCCGCCGAATCGAAGATGCTTGCCGTGGCCAGTGATCACCCGTGTGCCGAGCACATAGTCGCGCACCGAACCAGACCAGGGGCGGCGGGGGCCGGAGAGCCCGGTGGCAACCATGCCGCCGAGCGTCGCGCCTTGGCCCAGATGCGGTGGCTCGCACGGCAGCAGCTGTCCTGCGCTTTCCAGAGCCGCCTCGATATCGGTAAGCGGCGTTCCGGCGCGTGCGGTCAGGACCAGTTCAGTCGGATCGTAGCTGACGATGCCACGATGGCTTCGAGTGTCGAGTACCTCGCCAGTCACTGGGCGGCCGATGAAGGACTTGCTGTTGCCGCCCTGGATGCGCAGTGCGGTGCGCTCGTTGAGAGCGTAGTTGACCTGTTCCAGCAATGCCGCGCTGGCGTCGTGATCGTGTCGCATCAGAAACGCTCCAGTTCGGGGAAGGGCAGTTTGCCGTGGTGTATGTGCATTGATCCGAACTCGGCACAGCGATGCAGGGTCGGGATGTTCTTGCCAGGATTGAGCAGGCCACAAGGGTCAAAGGACGCCTTCACCGCGTGGAACAGGGTCAGCTCGTCGCTGTTGAACTGCGCGCACATCTGATTGATCTTTTCGCGGCCTACGCCGTGTTCACCCGTGATGCTGCCGCCGACCTCTACACAAAGTTCCAGAATCTTGCCGCCGATGGCCTCGGCCCGTTCCAGTTCACCGGGAACGTTTGCATCGAACAGGATCAGCGGGTGCATGTTGCCGTCACCGGCGTGGAACACGTTGGCCACGCGCAGGCCGTACTCTTCGGACAATTGGCTGATACCGCGCAGCACCCGGGGAAGTTCGCGGCGCGGGATGGTGCCGTCCATGCAGTAGTAATCGGGCGAGATACGTCCGACCGCCGGAAAGGCATTCTTGCGTCCGGCCCAGAACTTGACCCGTTCGGCCTCATCCCGTGCCAGGCGCACTTCGCTGGCCCCGGCGGCCTTGAGTACGGCCTCGACGCGCGCACAATCGTCCTGCACGTCAGCCTCGACGCCATCGAGCTCGCAAAGCAGTATGGCCGCGGCATCCACCGGGTAGCCTGCATGGATGAAATCTTCGGCGGCGCGGATGGACAGGTTGTCCATCATCTCCAGGCCGCCGGGGATGATGCCGGCGGCGATAATGTCGCCGACAGCGCGACCGGCTTTCTCCACCGAGTCAAAGCTGGCCAGCAGAACACGCGCCACCTGGGGTTTGGGCAGCAGCTTGACCGTGACTTCAGTCACGATGCCGAGCATGCCTTCGGAGCCTGTGAACAGCGCCAACAGATCGAAACCAGGGGAGTCGAGGGCGTCGCTGCCGAGTGTCAGGTGCTCGCCTTCAATGGTGAGAATGTCGACCTTGAGCAGGTTATGTACGGTCAGGCCGTATTTCAGGCAATGGACTCCGCCAGCATTCTCGGCCACGTTGCCACCGATGGAGCAGGCAATCTGCGAGGAAGGATCCGGCGCATAGTAGAGGCCGTGAGGCGCTGCCGCTTGAGAAATGGCCAGGTTGCGCACGCCCGGTTGCACGCGGGCGAAGCGGCCTTCGGGGTTGACTTCAAGGATGGTATTGAAGCGCGCCATCACCAACAGAATGCCCTGCTCCAATGGCAGTGCACCCCCGGACAAACCGGTGCCGGCACCGCGGGCGACCACGGGTACGTTGCGGGCCCGGCACATCTTGAGCACTGTCTGCAGCTGTTCGATCCGCTCAGGCAAGAGCACCAGCATCGGCACGGTGACATAGGCCGACAGGCCATCGCATTCGTAGGGTTTCAGATCTTCCTGGCTGTGCAGGATTTCCATGTCAGGCAAGGCTTGGCGCAACTCGCGAAGCAGTGCCGCCTTGTCAACTCTGGGCAGTGCGCCGTCGACGCGCTCGTCGTAGAGAATGTTCATAAGGCTCACAGGTTGTGGTTTTTATTGTTGTTGAAGGTTGAATCAAGCGATTGCCAGAGTCGATGTGCCTGAGTACTGGTCCTACCAGTTTTTCTTGAAAAGTATCCATGAACCCATAGAAAGCACGGGCCCATAGAGATACTGTTGGTCATGATTTCAACCAGTTCTTTCACTGGTCCTACCAGTTTCAGGAGGGCGTCAATGCCAAATGGCAGTGTGGGCAAGCAGGGCAGGCCGCGAGTGGCTGACCAGGTGGCAGAGTCCATAGAACGGCTGATAGTCGATGGCGTTCTCAAGGTCGGTCAGGCACTCCCCTCCGAGCGACGGCTGGTGGAGAAACTGGGGTGTTCGCGGTCGGCTCTGCGGGAGGGATTGCGCGTGTTGCGTGGGCGCGGCATCGTGGATACGGAGCAGGGCCGTGGCTCGTTCGTGGCGGACTTGAGTCGCGTAGAGGACACGACGCCATTGATGCATTTGTTCAGCTCACAACCGCGCACACTCTTCGATTTGTTGGAAGTGCGCGCGTTGCTTGAAGGCGAGTCCGCGCGCTTGGCAGCCCTGCGTGCCACCGACGTTGATCGGTTGCTGATAAAGCGGCGTTACGAGGAGATGATTGCGGCTCATGAAGGGCCGCATTCACATGATCCGAGGGAACATGCGCGACGTGATCATGCATTTCATCAGGCGATCAGTGAGGCTGCCCACAACCCCGTTCTGGTTTACACCCTGCAATCACTCAACGAGCTGATGCTGAGTACGGTGTTTGCTTCCGTGAACAACCTTTACGACAGGCCGGCACAGAAACGCCAGATAGACCGGCAACACACGCGCCTCTACCATGCGGTCATAGAGCAACTGCCGGAACAGGCTCAGCGTGCAGCGCGCGAGCATATACACGGCGTGCGTGACAACTTGCGAGAAATCGAGCAGGAAGAGCAACGACTGGTTCGGGCTACCATGCGCCTGGAAGGCTGGAAGTAAAAAGTGGCCGGGAAAGTGGTGTTGTAGCCATCGCTGGCAAGCCAGCTCCCACAGAGGTATTGCGTACGTAGCTGTACTTTGTGGGAGCTGCGGTGCGACGACTCGACTTGCCAGCGATGAGGCCCGAACAGGCCCCCATCATCCCGGCCAAACAAATGACTTACTTATCGCGAATCGAGAAATTCGCCATGTGCTCCAGCCCCTTGATCAGCGCCGAGTGGTCCCAGTTGCTGCCACCGATGGCCGCGCAGGTGCTGAACACCTGTTGCGCGTTGGCGGTGTTGGGCAGGTTGATCGACAGCTCGCGCGCACCCTGCAGGGCCAGGTTCAGGTCCTTCTGGTGCAGGCTGATGCGGAAGCCCGGATCGAAGGTGCCCTTGATCATGCGCTCGCCGTGCACTTCGAGGATCTTCGACGAAGCGAAGCCACCCATCAGCGCTTCACGCACCTTGGCCGGGTCGGCGCCGTTCTTGGCGGCGAACAGCAGGGCCTCGGCGACGGCCTGGATGTTCAGGGCGACGATGATCTGGTTGGCCACCTTGGCGGTCTGGCCATCGCCGTTGCCGCCGACCAGGGTGATGTTCTTGCCCATGCTCTGGAACAGCGGCAGTGCGCGCTCGAAGGCATCGGCGTCGCCACCGACCATGATGCTCAGGGTCGCGGCCTTGGCGCCGACTTCGCCACCGGAAACCGGTGCGTCGAGGTACTGCGCGCCCTTGGCGTTGACCTTGGCGGCGAAGCCTTTGGTCGCGGATGGCGAGATCGAGCTCATGTCGATGACGATCTTGTTCGGGCTCAGGCCGTCGGCGATGCCGTTTTCGCGGAACAGTACGTCTTCGACCTGCGGGGTATCGGGCACCATGATGATGATGAATTCGGCTTCCTGGGCCACTTCCTTCGGGTTGGCCAGGGCCACGGCGCCTGCGGCGATCAGGTCAGCCGGTGCTGGATCGTGGTGGGCGGACAGGAACAGGCTGTGGCCTGCCTTCTGCAGATTGAGTGCCATGGGGTGGCCCATGATGCCGGTGCCGATAAAGCCGATTTTAGCCATGAGAATTGCCTCTTTTCTTGTAAGGGGGCCGATGTAGCCGCTGCCGAAGGCTGCGCTCGCCTGCACAGCAGGCGCAGGATCTCAAGATCGCCGGGGAGCCCCAGCGGGACTCCAGCGCAGCCTGCGGCAGCGGCTACAGGTGTTCAGTCAGTCGGGGCCAATCGGCGCCCTGGTTTCAGATCACGTTATGGGTTTTCAACCAGCCCAGGCCGGCTTCGGTGGTGGTCAGCGGCTTGTATTCGCAGCCCACCCAGCCCTGGTAGCCGATGCGGTCCAGGTGTTCGAAGAGGAAGCGGTAGTTGATCTCGCCCGTGCCCGGCTCGTTGCGGCCGGGGTTGTCGGCCAGCTGGATGTGGTTGATCTGCGGCAGGTGCGTGGCCATGGTCCGCGCCAGGTCACCTTCCATGATTTGCATGTGGTAGATGTCGTATTGCAGGAACAGGTTGGCGCTGCCGACCTTCTCCTGGATCGCCAGGGCCTGGCGGGTGGTGTTCAGGTAGAAGCCGGGAATGTCGCGGGTGTTGATCGCTTCCATGACCAGCTTGATGCCGGCCGCTTGCAGCTTGTCGGCGGCGTACTTGAGGTTGGCGACGAAGGTCTCTTCGACCACGGCGCACTCAAGGCCTTGCGGACGGATACCGGCCAGGCAGTTGACCTGGGTGTTGCCCAGCACCTGGGCGTAGGCGATGGCCAGATCCACGCCAGAGCGGAACTCCTCGACGCGGTCCGGGTGGCAGGCGATCCCGCGCTCACCCTTGGCCCAGTCGCCGGCAGGCAGGTTGAACAACACCTGGGTCAGGCCGTTGGCATCGAGTTGTGCCTTGATGTCAGCCGAGGTGAAATCGTACGGGAACAGGTACTCGACCCCGGTGAAGCCGGCATCGGCGGCAGCCTTGAAACGGGCGAGGAAGTCCTGCTCGGTGAACAGCATGGACAGGTTGGCGGCGAAACGCGGCATGGTTGTCTCCTTAACTCAATTATTCGTCTTCAGGAACATAACTATCTCAATCCAGCAGCATGATTGAAGTAGGTGCATCGTTGCCGACCAGGGCCAGGTCTTCGAATTCGTTGACCGCATTGATCTCGGTGCCCATGGCTATATTGGTGACCCGCTCCAGAATAATCTCGACCACGACCGGTACCTTGAACTGGGCCATCAATTCCTGGGCCTTGCGCAGCGCCGGCTGGATTTCGGCCGGTTCGAACACGCGCAGGGCCTTGCAACCCAGGCCTTCGGCGACGGCGACGTGGTCGACGCCATAGCCATTGAGTTCCGGTGCGTTGAGGTTCTCGAACGCCAGTTGTACACAGTAGTCCATGTCGAAGCCGCGTTGCGACTGACGAATCAACCCCAGGTAGGAGTTGTTCACCACGACGTGGATGTATGGCAGGTGGAACTGCGCGCCCACGGCCAGTTCTTCGATCATGAACTGGAAGTCATAGTCGCCGGACAAGGCCACGACCTTGCGCGCGGGATCCGCCTTGACCACGCCCAGGGCTGCCGGAATGGTCCAGCCGAGCGGGCCGGCCTGGCCGCAGTTGATCCAGTGGCGTGGCTTGTACACATGCAGGAACTGCGCGCCGGCAATCTGCGACAGACCGATGGTGCTGACGTAGCAGGTGTCCTTGCCGAACACCTGGTTCATCTCTTCATACACACGCTGCGGCTTGACCGGCACGTTGTCGAAGTGGGTCTTGCGCTGCAGGCTGCCTTTGCGCTGCTGGCAGTCTTGCAGCCAGGCGCTGCGGTCCTTGAGCTTGCCGGCGGCTTTCCACTCGCGTGCCACTTCCAGGAACATGTCCAGGGCAAAACCTGCATCGGAAACGATGCCCAGGTCCGGGGTGAATACGCGGCCAATCTGGGTCGGTTCGATGTCGACGTGAATGAAGCGGCGGCCTTCGGTGTAGACGTCGACCGAACCGGTGTGACGGTTGGCCCAACGGTTGCCGACACCCAGAACCACGTCGGATTTCAGCAGGGTGGCGTTGCCGTAGCGGTGCGAAGTCTGCAGGCCGACCATGCCGACCATCAGCGGGTGGTCATCAGGAATAATGCCCCAGCCCATCAGGGTCGGGATGACCGGGATGCCGGTCAGTTCAGCGAATTCCACCAGCTTGTCGCTGGCATCGGCGTTGATGATGCCACCACCGGCAACCAGCAACGGACGTTCAGCGGTGTCGAGCATGGCCAGGGCTTTTTCGACCTGGATGCGGCTGGCGGCCGGCTTCTGTACCGGCAGCGGCTCGTAGGCTTCGATGTCGAATTCGATTTCGGCCATCTGCACGTCGAACGGCAGGTCGATCAGCACCGGGCCTGGGCGGCCGGAGCGCATTTCGTAGAAGGCTTTCTGGAACGCGTAAGGGACCTGGCCGGGTTCCAGTACAGTGGTCGCCCACTTGGTCACCGGCTTGACGATGCTGGTGATGTCGACGGCCTGGAAGTCTTCCTTGTGCATCCGTGCACGGGGTGCCTGGCCGGTAATGCAGAGAATCGGGATGGAGTCGGCAGAGGCGCTGTACAGGCCGGTGACCATGTCGGTGCCGGCAGGGCCGGAGGTGCCGATGCACACACCGATGTTGCCGGCCTTGGTGCGGGTGTAGCCCTCGGCCATGTGCGAGGCGCCTTCAACGTGGCGAGCGAGGACGTGATCAATACCGCCGACTTTCTTGAGGGCAGAGTACAGCGGGTTGATGGCTGCACCGGGAATGCCAAAAGCGGTATTTACACCTTCGCGGCGCATCACCAGGACGGCAGCTTCTATTGCTCTCATTCTGGCCATCTTGTTCTCCTTTGAGTCAGTCGATATTTTTGTAATGGATGCCAGTCTGGATTAGCCTATAACCCAGTAGAACCCCTAAAAATTAGATTCTGTCGATATAAAAGGTATCGAATGGGCCGTTACACAGAGTGGAGTAGCTTCGTCCAGGTCGCCCAGAAAGGTAGCTTCGCGGCTGCTGCTTTAAGCGAGGGAGTGACGGCGGCAATCCTCGGTCGACGCCTGGATGCACTGGAAAAACGCCTGGGCGTCAAGCTGATGCACCGGTCGACCCGCGGTTTGCAACTAACCGAACTGGGAGAGCATTTGCTGGAGAGAGCAAAAGAGCTGCTGCGCGAATTCGATGACGTGGAAGCGGACATCAGCAGCCGTGGTTCCATGGTGAAAGGGAACCTGCTGGTGTCAGCGCCGGCCTCCTTCGGCAGGCACCATGTCGCCCCACATGCCGTTGGCTTCCAGGCGCAGTTCCCCAACCTCAAGCTGGTATTCAACCTGACCGACAGCGTGATCGACCTGGTGAACGAGGGCTATGACTTGAGCATCCGCATCGGTGAGGTGACTGACCCAAATTATGTGGCAGTCCGGCTATTCCCCAATCGGCGGGTGGTCTGCGGCACTCCAGAATATTTCGCCAGGCACGGCAAGCCTTCGACGCTTGAGGATCTGGCCGATCACAACTGCCTGGCATTCACGCTGCAGGGTGGCCAACAGCGCGGCTGGACCTTCCTGCGAGACGGCAAGCAGGTCGCAATGAAGGTCAGCGGCAATCTCGCCTGCAATGACGGTGAACTGCTGTTCACCTGGATGCGCCAAGGGCTCGGGATTGGCTGGCGCTCCACCTGGGAAATCTATAACGAGCTCAAGAGCGGGGAGTTGGTAACGGTGCTTGATGAGTTCGCGATGCCTAACTACGACATTCAAGCTGTCTATCGCCAGCAAAGCTTTCTGCCGACAAAAATACGTTACTTCATTGATTATCTGAAGTCGGTCTACAACTCACCCGGCTACTGGGAAAAGCACTAGGTTGCACTCAGTTTTCGCGGCCGCCGGCAGATCGTCGAGCGCGGCTGCATTCAACGGGTCCAGGCATTGAACATGTTCCTGGCTGAGATCTACCACACAAGGCTCGGTAGGCGGCTATGACTCACCGTTCGAAGAAGCTGTCGCGCAGGGTTTGCGACGCAAAGGCTGGCAGGTCGTCCCGCAGCTCGGCGTATCCCGTTTTCGTATCGACCTCGGTATCGTTCATCCGGACAGGCCCGGCGACTACCTGGCTGGCGTCGAGTGCGATGGTGCGACTTAACATAGCGCCGCCACGGCCCGCGATCGGGACAAGGTCCGCAGCGCGATGCTACAAGGTCTTGGCTGGAAACTGGATCGACTCTGGTCTACCGAGTGGTGGGTGGACATGACCGGCGCGCTCCAGCGCCTGCATGGGGCACTTGAGGCGTTGCTTGCGCGCTCGCGTGCCGAGGTGTTGCCCGTTGAGCCGGCGTTGCCGGCGGCATCACCCGCGCTGACGTTCACCAAGGGCGAGATGCAAGAAGACAAAACGGTGTTTCAAGTTGAAACGGTCGAGAAGTCGTCGACGACAGCTGACATCGAAGAGCCGCAACTGCGAGTTGCCCGAGCGGGTACGACTGCCAAGCCTGTACGGGGTGAATATCGGGTTGCCGACCTGACAGCCATTGGCGAGCGCATCAATGCCGACCTGTTTCATTTCCCGGAATACACCTCGGTATTGATGGAGGTAATCCACTACGTGCTGCAGCAGGAAGCCCCCATACTCGACTCGCTGTTGGTTCAGCGTATTGCCAGAGCCCATGGGTTTCAGCGCTCGGGACGCTTGATCCGCGATCGGGTGCTGGAGCTGGCCGAGCGCAACCACCATCTGCAGAAAGCCGGCCCTGACGAGCAGTTTGTCTGGCACTCGCAGGAAGATGTGGCGACGTGGTCATCCTACCGGGTGCCGGTCTCGGCCAATGACGCGAGATCCGTGGAGGAGATCGCCGCCGAAGAGCTGCGGGTGGCGGCAGCCCTCGTCGATGCGGGGGATCAGGCGTTGGAGATTGCTCGTTTGCTGGGCGTGAAGCGCCTGACCGGTCCTGCCCGGGAGCGTATCGAACGCGTTCTGCAGGAACGATTCGGGTGAAGGGGAAGAGTTTAGTGCTCAGGTAGATTCCGACTACACCTGCATGTTCTCGTTCCCACGCGCGTTGGAACGAGAGAGTGGGCCCGGGCGTCGGGTCCAGTCGAAGGCGCTATGTCGCGTTATCCCCTTGCCCGACGACCTTGAAGCTCAGGCACACCCTGGTTCCTTTCTGCTCGCGGCTGGTCAGGCTGACGGTGCCGCCGAAACGTTCCATGATCTGCTTCACCATGGTCAAACCAATTCCAAGCCCACCGTGCTTGGTGGTGTAGAACGATTTGAAGGCCATCATCTCCTGCTGCCGTGACATTCCCATACCGGTGTCATCGAGGGTGAGCTGTAGCCATTGACGACTTTCGTCCAACTGGGCCTGGATCACCAAACGACCGCCGTCCGGCATGGCCTCGATGGCATTAGCAATCACGCTGTTGAGTACCTGGGCGAGCAACAGCTGATGGCTGACCACCCGTGGTGTTGGCTCGTCGATGACCTCGACCTGGATGTTCGATCTGCTTAGCTGCTGGTCGAAGCCGTTCAAGGCGTCGTGCACGGCCGCCATTGGCTCTATCTGTTCCGACTCTCCGCGCAGGGGACGCAGGCACAACAGCAGGTCACGCACCCACCCCGACATCCGATCGACCTGACTAATGATATCGGCGTTGTACTGCTGTGCCGGCTGGCCTAGCACTACCTGGGCCAACTCGGCGCTGGATCGGATGGAAGCCAGGGGGTTACGAAGGCTGTGGGCTACAGCGGTGGACATCTCGACCAGGCCAACATAGGTTTTGTTGGCAACCAGTTGATTCTGCTGAGACGCCAGCAGGGCCGAGGCCCGGCGAACGATCCAATAGAGTGCGAAATAGATCAGAAAGCCGCCGATTGCGGTGGCCAGCCAGATTATCCTGTAGCCACGATTGACCCTTTCGATCAGGTCGACCGGTTCCTTGTAAATCTCGACCATCGCCAGGACATTGCCCTGATCATCCATCAGGGGGATGTAGTTCTCGATGAAGAACATGCTGGGCGCGCGCAGGAATTGCTGCTCGCTACGGCCTTCCTCGACTTCGCTGTATTTGGCGAAAACCTGGCCCCTGGAGTTGAATGCCTCTTCAAGCGCCTCATCGTCGGTAATCCGCTTTCCAACAAGCTGCCGATTGGTCGACCAGACGACAACCCGAGCGGGTGAGTAAATGGTGGTCAGGAGGGAGTCGGGCAGGTGGGTGAGGTGGTCGAGAAACTCCGAGCGCGCACGATGTCGGTTCTGCGTTGTTTCGTCGGTCAGCATTGCGTACTGGGCGGCGGCGAGGACATCGCCTATCTGCATTCCGGTGAGCCCGTGATGGCGAATTTCACCCTGTGCCACCGACTGGATGAACTGCGCCGACAGCATGGCATCGCGCTCGAGGCTTTCGTTTACCAGAAAGCGGGTCGAAATGGTGCCCAGCCCGAAGGCCACAACACTGATGATGATGAAACTGATCAGCGAAAACCACCGCAGCAGGTTGAACGGCTCGGTGGGAGCAATTTGGGTCGCCTGTTGCGGCTTCACATACCTGGACCAGACCGACGCTGCACTCATGGGATGTCCCTATCACGCTCTGTTTCTGCCTTTATAGCAGTGTGAATCACCACCGGTGGCGGTTTTTCAAATTCTTCCTGAACCACTGCATAAAAGGGCTTGGTTTATCGATCAAACATTAATATGAATGAGTCTCATTTAAGTTGGTTTTTGATGCGGGACCTCCTGATATGAGTGGTGCAGCGATGCTGGCGGAGCAAACCCTCCAAGACCTGTTTCGCGACCACAGCAGCTGGCTGGAGAGCTGGCTGCGGCGACGCATGGGCAAGCGGCTGCTGACTAATTTTTACAAGCGTCGCAGTCTGGAGCAGGCATACCTCAATGCCCTGGCATCGCTGCCCGAAGACTGTGTGCCGTCACCCGAGCAGCGCTGGTTGTTGCTCGAAACCCTGCAAGCGCTGGATGAATTGCTCGACGGGCTGCCGGCGGCATTACAGCGGGCGTTTCTTTGGAGCCAATTGGAAGGGCTGGGTTATCAGCAGATCGCCGAGCGCTTGCGGGTGTCGGAGCGCACCGTCAAACGCTACATGGCGCAAGCCTACGAGCATTGCCTGCTGGTGGAACTGTGATCAGCCCGGCACCCTCGACCGAAGCCCGCCAGGTAGCGCGGGCCGCTGCACAATGGATGGCATTGCTGGAGTCCGGTGCCGCCAATGAACAGGGCCGAGCCGCTCTGCAGCGCTGGCGCGAGCGTTGTTCCAGCCACGACTCCATTCGCGGGCTCAGCCTGTTCAACAGTGACGTGTCCTACGGTGGGCTCTACGGGATCCTGCCGACCTATGCGATCGATGTCGAAATCGCCGAGCACGTGGATATTCTCATGGGGCCGGGTGCATTACTGGCGGGTATCGCGCCTCGCGGCAGCGTGGGTGGCAGCATCAACGTCGAGCCCAAACGTGAAAGCAATGCACCGATTACCGAAATCACCGGCAGCTATGTGTCTGCCGGGCAGGTCGGCGGTGCCGTGGATGTCGGCCGACGCTTCGGGGACGACCAGCGCTTCGGCGTGCGCTTCAATGGCGTGCGCCTGCCCGGCGACACTGAATGGGATCACCAGCAGATCGAGCGTGAAACCGGGGTGATCGGCCTGGACCTGCGCGAAGAACGGGTACGCCTGTCCATGGACCTGGGGTATCAGGAGCGGCGCGCGGATGCGCCGCTCGAACGTGTCGAAGTCGCGGCCGGGGTGAAGATGCCCAAGGCTGAAGACATCGACCACAACTTCGCCCAACCCTGGACGTACTCTCAAACCAGGGACACCTTCGGCGCCCTGCGCTGGTCTATGCCGCCGCCGGGGCGCGCAAGGGCAACTACGACTTTCTCCGTCATGCAGTGCAGGTCAACAGGGATAACGGCGACTTGAACCTCACGCCGCGCACTTTCCGCCGCGATGAAGACGTCAAGACCGCCACTGTCGGCTTGCGCAACGGGTTCAACACCGGGCCGGTCGGCCATACCGTGAACCTGAGCCTGAATCGCTTCGATATGGATTTCGACAATGCCGGTGAGCGCTACGCCCGCAGCACCAGCAATCTCTATGAGTCTGTTGAAGTGCCGCGTCCTGGGCAGCCGAACTTCTTTGATATCAGTACGCATACCGATCAGCTGTCCCTGTACAGCAATTACATGGAGGGCCCGACCCAGGGTGAAACGGCCCCGACCACAGCCAATAACCCCAACGAGGTCTTCGCGCCGTATCGCAGCAAACAACTGGAGGTCGGCGCCAAATACGACCTGGGCAGCTTTGCGGTCACCACAAGCCTGTTCCGTATCTGCCAAGTTAGGCCTGGCACCTCAACGGCTCTTGGCAATGATTCTGGCATTGCGCTCGTTGCGAAAGGTCAACTGCTCGATTGGTTTGAGGCTGTGCCGGGCTTCTTCACGGGCGGCAAGAATGACGCCGTGCTGCGGGGACTTGGCGCACACCGGATCGGCATTGCTGGCGTCGCCTGTGAGCATGAAGGCCTGGCAACGGCAGCCGCCGAAATCGCGCTCTTTCTCGTCGCAGGAGCGGCAGGGGTCGGGCATCCAGTCGTAGCCGCGGAAACGGTTGAAACCGAAGGATTCGTACCAGATGTGGTGCAGGCTCTGCTCGCGCACGTTGGGGAACTGCACCGGCAGCTGCCGGGCACTGTGGCAAGGCAGCGCGGTGCCATCCGGGGTAATGTCGAGGAACAGGTTGCCCCAACCGTTCATGCAGGCCTTGGGTCGCTCTTCATAATAGTCCGGGGTGACGAAGATCAGTTTGCAGGGATGATTCTCGGCGGCAAGCCGGGCCCGATATTCATGGGTGATGCGTTCGGCACGCTGCAGTTGCTCGCGGGTGGGCAATAGCCCGGCGCGGTTCAGCTCGGCCCAGCCGTAGAACTGGCAGGTGGCAAGCTCGACGAAATCCGCCTCCAGGGCCAGGCAGAGTTCGATGATGCGCTCGATCTGGTCGATGTTGTGCCGGTGGGTGACGAAGTTGAGCACCATGGGGTAACCCTGGGCCTTGACCGCCCTCGCCATCGCCAGCTTCTGGGCGAACGCCTTGCGCGAGCCGGCCAGCAGGTTGTTCACGGTTTCGTCGGCAGCCTGGAAGCTGATCTGGATATGGTCCAGCCCGGCCTCCTTGAAGGCGGCCATGCGCGCCTCGCCCAGGCCCATGCCGGAGGTGATCAGGTTGGTGTAGTAGCCCAACTCGCTGGCGGCGCGAATCAACTCTTCCAGGTCCTGGCGCACCAGTGGTTCGCCACCGGAGAAACCCAACTGCGCCGCGCCCAGCTCACGGGCCTGGCGGAACACGTCGATCCACTCGGCTGTGCTGAGTTCCTCGCCCTGCCGGGCGAAATCCAGCGGGTTGGAGCAATAGGGGCATTGCAGGGGGCAGCGGTAGGTAAGCTCGGCCAGCAGCCACAGCGGCAGGCCGACCGCCTGCTCAGGCGAGTTGGATCCAGAATTGTTCACAGGCGATCTCCATGAAGTACACGACGTCTTCGGCCAGCTCCAGTGCGTCCGGGTAGCGGGTGCTGAGCTGCTGGATGATGGACGCCACGTCGCTGCGGCCATCGATCAGGGCTGTGATGATGGCGGCACTCTCGTTGAGCTTGATCATGCCCTCCGGGTAGAGCAGTACATGGCCTTGCTGGGCCGGCTCCCATTGCAGGCGATATCCGGGGCGCAGGCTGGGGACGCGCTGCAGGTCGAAGGTGCTCATAAGCATATGCCTCGATGCCAGACCCGCTCGAGGGTCACTGTGTGGTAAGGCGGGCGGTCAAGCTCGTAGGCCATGCTCATGGCATCGAGCATGCTCCAGAGCACGTCCAGCTTGAATTGCAGGATCTGGAGCATGCGTTGCTGGGCCTCGAAACTGCAGTAGTGTCCCAGGGTGATGCGCAGGCCGTGCTCCACGTCGCGGCGCGCTTCTGTGAGGCGCTTGCGAAAGTAGTCATAGCCGACCGGGTCGATCCAGGGGTAGTGCTGCGGCCAGCTGTCGAGCCGTGACTGGTGGATCTGCGGGGCGAACAGCTCGGTCAGCGAGCTGCTGGCCGCCTCCTGCCAGCTGGCCCGACGGGCAAAGTTGACGTAGGCGTCCACTGCGAAGCGCACGCCCGGCAGCACCAGCTCCTGGGAAAGCACCTGCTCACGGTCCAGGCCCACGGCCTCGGCCAGGCACAGCCAGGCCTCGATACCGCCGTCCTCGCCCGGCACGCCGTCGTGGTCGAGGATGCGCCGGATCCATTCGCGGCGAGTATCAGGGTCCGGGCAGTTGGCAAGGATCGCAGCATCCTTCAGGGGAATGCTCACCTGGTAATAGAAACGGTTGGCCACCCAGCCCTGGATCTGCGCGCGGGTGGCCCGGCCCTCGTACATGGCCCGATGATAAGGGTGGTGGATGTGGTAGCAGGCGCCCTTCGCGCGCAGGGCCTGCTCGAATTCGATGGGGCTCATGGGCGTGGTCATGGCCGGTTCCTCATAGCACGATGCTCATGCCATCCCAGGCGACTTCAATACCGTGGCGGTCCAGTTCGGCACGCTCGGCAGAGTCCTCGTCCAGAATGGGGTTGGTGTTGTTGATGTGAATCAGCACCTTGCGTTGCCGGGGCAAGCCGGTCAGGACATCGATCATCCCACCGGGGCCACTCTGTGGCAGGTGGCCCATTTCCCGGCCGCTGCGGGTGCCGACGCGCTGGTGCTGCATTTCGTCGTCGCGCCAGAGGGTGCCGTCGAGCAACAGGCAGTCCGCTTCGGCCATCCACGCCAGGAGCTGTTCGCCACCTGGCCGAGACCTGGTGCGTAGAACAGCCGGCCGCCGCTGCGCAGGTCCTCGACCATCAGCCCCAGGTTGTCGCCGGGGTGCGGGTCGTGGCGATGAGGCGAATAGGGGGGTGCCGCGCTGCGCAGGGGTATCGGGGTGAAGCGCAGGGCCGGGCAGGCCGGGATTACGAAGCTGGCGTGCAGGTCGATGCGGTTCCACAGCAGGCCGCCATTCCAGTGCTCGAGAATGTTGAAGAGCGGAAAGCCGCTGGTCAGGTCCTGGTGGACCATGTCAGTGCACCAGACCGGGTGCGGGCACCCCTCGCGCAAGCTGAGCAGGCCGGTGACGTGGTCGATTTGACTGTCGAGCAGGATAATCGTGGCCAGCGCGGTATCGCGCAGGGCCCGGCCCGGTTGCAGGGGGGCGAAGGCCTGCAGTTGCGCGCGGATGTCCGGCGAGGCGTTGCAGAGAATCCAGTTCACCCCGTCATCAGACAGGGCGATGGAAGATTGGGTGCGCGGCTTGGCGCGAATCGTACCGTCGCGTACGCCACGGCAATTGGGGCAGTTGCAGTTCCATTGGGGGAAACCGCCGCCGGCGGCTGAGCCGAGTATCAGGATATGCATGCGGGGTGATGGCCGGCTTTGAGGAACAGCGTCAAAAAAGGACCCTGGCGAACCAGGGCCAAGCAAGCGAAGCTGCGCCATGGAGCCCGGCGCAGCGTCTCGCGGAGCATCAGCGATTGGCGAAGTACATCGTGACTTCAAAGCCAATGCGCAGGTCGGTGTAGCTCGGTTTGGTCCACATGGTTGCGTCCTCTGGTTCGTCGGATGGGTACATCAATGGAAGAAGCCTTTGACCTCAAGGCGTGGCCTTGGTGGCCGTCTGTTGTTGCGCCTTGGCGTAGTCCGCATATTCGCGGCTCATCACGTAGAGCTTGATCTTCTCGACCTCGTCCGGCGTCAGCGTGTCCTTGAAGGAGGGCATGCCCAGGGGGCGCAGCACGCCGTCGAGAACGATCTGTTGGAACAGGTTGCGGTGCGCCTCATCGGATTTGCGCAAGTCCGGCACCAGGCCGCCGCTGACCGCCCCCACGCCGTGGCAGACGGAGCAGTAGCTGCCGAACAGCTGTTGGCCGGCGGCGAGCGTGGTGGCTGGCGCTTCGACGGGCTTGGGAATGCGGGTTTGCGCTGCGACCTTCTTCTGCGGCAGAGGCGGCAGGGTTGCCTGGCCACCGAGCTTGAACACCAGCAGGCGGCTGACATTGCCGACCCCCGGCGCAAGCGCCGCATCGCCGCCGATCAGTGGCGCGACGCCACCCCAGCCGGCCATGATCGCGACGTATTGCTCACCCTTGTAGCTGTAGGTCATGGGGGCGGCGACGATGCCGGTCTGCGCCGGGAATGACCAGAGTTTCTCGCCCTTGTCCGCCGAGTAGGCCAGCAGGTCGCCGGCCGCCGTGCCCTGGAATACCAGATTGCCCGCGGTGCTCAAGGTGCCGCCGTTCCAGTAGTGAGGGTAGGGAACGCGCCAGGCTTCCTTCTGTTTGACCGGGTCCCAGGCCAGCAGGGCGCCGGAGACTGCCTCGCGGGGGATCTCGGTCGCGTCGGAGAACCCTGCGCCGGTGTTGAAGCCCTTGCGTTGAACGAAGTCCTTGCTTTCGTTGCGATAGACGCCCGGGATTTCCTGGTAGGGGATGTAGACCAGGCCGGTTTGCGGGTTGTAGGACATCGAGTGCCAGCTGTGGGCGCCGAAGGGGCTGGGCCACATCACGATGGGCTCCTTCTCGTAGCGCACGCCGGGCGCCTCCACCGGACGGCCGGTGGCCAGGTCGATCTTCTCGGCCCAGGTTACCTTGCCGAATTTTTCGGCGCTGAGCAGCTTCCCGGTTTCGCGGTCCAGTACATAGAAGAAGCCGTTTTTCGGGGCCTGCATCAGCACTTTGCGCGGCTTGCCGTCGACTTCCAGGGTGGCCAGGGTGATTTGCTGGGTGGCGGTGAAGTCCCAGCTGTCGCCCGGGGTCACCTGGTAGTGCCAGGCCAGCTTGCCGCTGTCGGGGTGGACGGCGAGGATCGAGGACAGGTAGAGGTTATCGCCGCCACCGGGGCTGCGCAGCTCGCGGTTCCAGGGCGAGCCGTTGCCGGTCCCGACATAGAGCAGGTCCAGTTCCGGGTCGTAGGCCATGCCGTCCCAGACGGTACCACCACCACCGGACTTCCAGTACTCGTCGCCTTTCCAGGTCTTGGCCGCTTCGGCCAGTTCCGGATGCTCGTAGGGCTTGTTCGGGTCGCCAGGCACGGTGTAGAAGCGCCAGGCCATGTCGCCGGTCTCGGCGTCGTAGGCGGAGAAATAGCCGCGCACGCCATATTCGGCGCCGCTGGTGCCGATGATCACCTTGCCCTTCACCACGCGTGGGGCGCCGGTGATGGTGTAGGGCTTGCTGTTGTCAGTGGTCTGCTGGCTCCAGACCTGTTTGCCGGTCTTGGCGTCGATGGCGATCAGCCGGCCATCAAGAGTGCCGATATAGACCTTGCCGTTCCACAGCGCGACGCCGCGATTGACCGCGTCGCAGCAGGCGTCGCGGGCCTTGCCGCGCTCGATCTGCGGGTCGAAGGTCCAGAGCACCTTGCCGGTGCTCACATCCACGGCGATGGCCCTGCTCCAGGACAGCGACGCGTAGAGCACGCCGTCGGAGAACAGCGGCGTGGCTTCCAGGCCGCGATGGTTGTCCAGGTCGATGAACCAGGACAGGCCAAGCTTGCCGACGTTCTCGGCGGTGATCTGCTTCAGCGGGCTGAAACGTTGTTCATCGTAGGTGCGGCCGTGGCTGAGCCACTGGCTGCCGTCCTTTTCGCTGGCGACGATGGCGGGCTGGTCGACCTGTGCGGCATCGACCGCCGGGACGAGCAGGGCGAAGACCAGCAATGCTGCGAGGCTGGACCGGTTACGGGTTGCAGGCTGCGTCTTGAACATTTACGCAGTACTCCTTGGTTGCTTGTTATTGTCGGAGTGTTTGGCACACCTGAGGGGATCGGGCGGTATGGCGGCCAAGTGTCAGAACACCTGCAGCAGGCGCAGGTTGATGCGGTCGTCCTCTTTGAAGCCGTTTTCCACGGACATGTCCTGCCCGTAATTGACCAGCAGTTGAGTGCTGGGAGTGACGAACCAGGAGGCGCCCACGGTGAACTTGCTGGTGTCGGGCCTGTCGTCCAGGTCGAAGCCATTGACCTCGTTTTCGCCGCCCCAGAGTTTCGAGACCCCGGCGCGCACGTCGAAGCGATTGGTGAAGTTGTAGCGCAGGAATGCCTGGCCCTGGAACAGCTCCTGCTGCTTGAGGGAGGCGCCCGCCGGGCCGAAGTCGTCGTTCTCACCGAAGAAGGTCACGTCGCCGACAAGGTCCAGGGTGAGCTTTTCGGTCAGCCCGGTGATGTAGCCGGCCTGGAGGGCGAATTTCCACCGGTTGTCACCCAGGTTGACTGCGCGATCATTGTCGTAGCTGCCGGTGGGCAGGTACAGGAAAGGCGTGATGCCGAAGTACTGACGCTTGGCCGGGTCGTTGAGCAGCCAGACGGTGGCGGCAAGGATCAGGTCGCCAGTGCCGCTGTCGTGGCCCAGTCCCTTGGTATCGTCGGTGGCCCGTACGTTGCCGAAGGGCAGGAGAAACTGGGGGTCGACAATGTAGTCGCCCAGCTTCATGAAGTGGACGCCCCGGAGGATGCCCACGTCCGAATTCAGGCCGGCGTCCACTGGCACCTTGTGGCCGTCGGCGTACACTTCATTGCGTTCGGCGTGCTGGTAGTAGACAAGGGCCAGGTTAGTGCCTTCGGGCAGAGCCGTATAGTCGCCCGCATCCACGTCCACAGCCAGGGCGCCGGGAACGATGCCGGCGGTCAGGCCGAGCAGGGAAGCGAGTGCCAGGCCCTTGGCCAGGGCATGTTTTTTGCGCGCATTGCGCAGACTGCCGAATCGAGCGGTGCCGCTCCGTGTCATGACATCACCTTTTTATTGTTTTTGTTTATCATCGGTCTGGGTCCTGGCCTTTACTTGCGAGAAGCACCAGAGACTCGAGAGTGATTGAGCAGAACCTGTGCCATGTTTTTTGTGCTTGAAATAATGATTAAAAATCAATGGCTTAAATAACAATAATTTTTATGGTTGGCGTCTTCCGGAAATGTTCGCCTGTCTCGCTGTCTCACTCTGAGTCAGTTGCGACAGCCGGGGCTGTACCGGTGTGATACAGCCGTTTCGAGGCATGAGCCATGAACAAGCCCGATGACCCCCGCCCTGCCAGAGCCAGCGCCCTGGCCGCATTGGGGGATCGCACCCTCGACTCCCAGCTGATTGCGCGCTCCTGGGAGCGATCCCACCACTACGGCTTGTCCACCTGCGACCGGGTGCTGTTCGACGCGCCGGTCGTGGTGCGCCCCAATGAGATCCAGGACCACGGCGGATTGCTGCTCGGCGCGGCAAAGCCCGAAATGGAACAGCTGCACGCCTCCCTGGCGCCCAATGACTGGGTCCTGGCCTGTATCGACATGGAAGGGGTAGTGCTCAACTCCGTGGGCAAGGGCAACAGCGCAAGCCAGGAGCTCAACCGGGTGTTCCGCACCGGCGTGCAATTCCTCGAGACCCTGGTGGGCACCACCGGCCCCAGCTGTGCGCTGGCGGAGAAGGAAACGGTGGTCATCAGTGGCGCCGAGCACTACCTGGAAGAAGCGAGGCCCTTCACCTGCATGGCCACGCCGATCTTCGGCCTGGACGGTGAGATCGTCGGGGTGCTGGATGCCAGCCGCAAAGGTGCGAACACCTCGCTCTACACCCTCGAATCGCTGGTGATTGCGGCTCGCGCCATCGAGCGGCGGATGTTCATGCAACTGGGTGACGTACTGCTGGTGCACCTGCATTACCGGCTGGATATCCTCGGCACGCCGTTGGAAGGGCTGCTGGCCTTCGACCCGGCGGGCAAGCTCAGAGGGGCCAACCGCATTGCCATCCAGCTCATGTCGCCTCAAGGCATCAAGCCGGGGATGGACTTCAACGAGCTGTTCGACATGCCCTTTGCCCATGCTGCCTGCTATCGCCGCTATGACCTCAGCGTGCCTTTGCGCATGCATACCCACTGGGGCAGCCAGCTGCACGTCTGCCTCACCACGGCGCCGGCCAGAAGCGCTCGGCCTGCGCCCCAGCCGCTGCGTCCGGCCATTACTGCCGAGCCGCCGCAACTGGCAGCCGGTGGGCCCTGCCTGGAGGACCCGGCCCTAAAGGCGGCCCTGGAGCGTGCGCGCAAGGCCTTCGCCCGGGATATTCCGGTATTGATCAATGGCGAAACCGGTACCGGCAAGGAGGTGTTCGCGCGCCTGCTGCACGAGGGCAGCGCCCGCGCGGGCGGGCCTTTCGTGGCGATCAACTGTTCTTCGATACCGGCCAGCCTGATCGAATCCGAACTCTTCGGTCATGTCGAAGGCGCCTTCACCGGCAGCCGCAAGGGCGGCGCCATCGGCAAGATCGAGCAGGCCCACAAGGGCACCCTGTTCCTCGATGAAATCGGCGACATGCCGCTGGAACTGCAGGGCCGGCTGCTACGCGTGCTGCAGGAACGAAGCCTGAATCGCCTGGGCAGTACCCAGACGGTCAAGGTGGATTGTGCGCTGGTCTGCGCGACTCACCGCGACTTGCTGCAGTTGTCGCAAGAACAGGGTTTTCGAGAGGATCTCTACTATCGGATCAACGGCCTGCGAGTGACCTTGCCGGCTCTGCGCGAACGCACCGACCTGGCGGTGTTGATCCAGCACCTGCTACAGGCCGAGACGGCCTCCCATGCACCATTGGTTCTGGAAGAGACGGCCTTGCAAGCCCTCCTGGCCTATCGCTGGCCGGGGAACATTCGCCAGCTCCATCAGACCTTGCGCCTTGCCGCAGCGCTGGCCGAAGACGATGGCCGGATCGGCTTGCAGCACCTGCCTGATGAGCTGCTGCAAGCCACCCCGACACCCGTCGAGGCGGCGCAATCAAGTGCGGATCAGGCGCGGGGGGAAGGTGGCGATACCCTGCTGGCGTCCGAGCAGCGGGCGATCCGCGCGGCCATCAAGGACTGCCAAGGCAACCTCTCCGCCGCCGCCCGCGCCCTGGGTATCGGCCGCGCTACGCTCTACCGCAAGCTCAAGCAGATGGGCGAGCAGGGAGCTTCGCCGGAGTGAAAGGGGGAAGGGGTGAAGGAAGACCGTTCACCCCTGGCCGTCAAAGCTTGATCAATACCGACTTGAGCTCGGTGTAGTGCTCGATCGCCGCCGCGCCCATCTCGCGTCCAACGCCCGACAGCTTGTAGCCGCCGAACGGCAAGGCCGGGTCCAGGGCGCTGTGGCAGTTGACCCAGACCGAGCCGGACTTGATGCGCGGGATCATCCGGTGCACCGCCGACAGGTCATTGGACCAGATGCTGGCACCCAGGCCGTAAGGGTTGTCGTTGGCCAGGCGCACGGCTTCGTCGATATCGTCGAAGGGCATGGCCACCAGTACCGGGCCGAAGATTTCTTCTTGCACCAGGCGGTGCTTCTGGTCGACGTCAACGATCACCGTAGGCTTGACGAAATAGCCGGGGCCGAACCCCTCGCCACCACAGGCGATTGTGGCGCCCAGTTCGCGGCCGAGCTCGATGTAGTGGGTGACGCGGTCCTGCTGCTTGGCGGAGATCAACGGGCCCATGTCCACGCTCGGGTCCAGGCCGTTGCCCAGCTTCATGCCATTGGCGATGCCGGCGATGTCGGCGACCACGTTGTCGAAGTGCTTGCGATGAACGTAGAGGCGCGAGCCGGCGCAGCACACCTGGCCATGGTTGAAGAAGATGGCGCTGGCGGCGCCGGCGGCGGCCTGCTGCAGGTTGGCGTCGGCCATCACGATGGTCGGCGATTTGCCACCCAGTTCCAGGGTTACGCGGGTCATGTTGTCCATGGCGACCTTGCCGATCTGCTTGCCGACTTCGGTGGAGCCGGTGAAGGTCAGCTTGTCCACGCCCGGGTGGCGGGTCAGGGCGCCGCCGGCGTTCAGGCCGGTGCCGGTCACCACGTTGAACACCCCGGCCGGGTAGCCGGCTTCGAGCACCAGTTCGGCCAGCTTGAGGGCGGTCAGTGGGGTTTCGTCGGCGGGCTTGAGCACCAGGGTACAGCCGGTGGCGAGCGCCGGCCCGAGCTTCCAGCAGGCCAGCAGCAGCGGGAAGTTCCAGGCGACAATGGCGCCGACCACGCCTACGGCTTCACGGCGGATGAAGCCGTGGAACTGGCCGTCCGGCATCAGCGGCAAGGAGGGGGCAACGGTCGCGCCTTCGATCTTGGTGGCCCAGCCGGCCATGTAACGCAGGGAGTCGATGGCCAGTTGCACATCCATCACACGGGCCACGGCGGCGCTTTTGCCGTTGTTCAGGCATTCCAGTTCGGCCAGTTCCTGGGCGTCGCGCTCCATCAGGTCGGCCAGGCGCCACAGCAGGTTCTGCCGCTCACGCGGACGCATGCGGCTCCAGGGCGAATCATCGAAGGCCTGGCGGGCGGCCCGTACAGCGCGGTCGACATCCTCCGCGGCGGCCGAGGGCACTTCGCCGAGGATTTCGCCGGTGGCCGGGTTGCGAAAGCTCATGGTGTTGCCGCTGGCGGCATCCAGCCATTGTTCGCCGATCAGCATCTTCAGTTTGCGACGGACGAAGGCTTGGGTTTGCGGGAGGGTGGATAGGGGATGCATAGGGAGGCCTCTTGTTATTGGTATCGGGCCGATGGCTGGTGCAACGCTTGTGCCAGCGCCAGGGGATAGGGTTCAAGGCACGGGATAACCGCGTCTTGCCTTACCGCAGGTCTGTATCACTTGCTGGAGTGTTGTGTTGAAGTGAGGCAGTTGTCTCGCAATGAGACAGTTGATGTATCGCTTGGCGTGCTGCGAAAAAAAAGCGCCGGAAACAAACGAGGCCGCCAATGCGACCTCGTTTGTTTACCCTCATTCCTTGCGTAACAGCACCTTCGTCACCCGGCGCTCTTCGACCGAGGCCACGGTCAGGTTCCATCCCTGCCATTGGATTTCGTCACCGATCATCGGCAGGCGATCCAATACGCTGACGACAAGGCCGGCCAAGGTCTGGTAGTCCTCGGTAGCAGTCGCCAGAAAGCCGATTCGTTCACGGAGCTGGCTGAGGTTCAGTGCGCCACTGACGATGAACCCACCATTGTCATCAATGATGTCGGGACCTTCGATTTCACTGGCATCAGGCAGCTCGCCGGCAATGGATTCGAGAATGTCCGTCATGGTGAGAATACCCGTGAAGTCGCCGAACTCGTTCACCACAAAGGCGATGTGGGTCGACTCTTTGCGCATCTGCTCCAGGGCATTGAGAATCGTGAAGCTCTCCAACAGGTTGATGGCCTTGCGCGCCATGTTTTCGAGGTTCGGCTGGTTGCCTGAGAGCATCACCTTCAACAGCTCTTTTTTGTGTATGAACCCGAGAGGCTCGTCGACTCGTCCCTCACGGATCAGTGGCAGCCGCGAGTAAGAGGAATGCATGAGCTCCATGCGAATCTCTTCCGGGTCGTGTGACAGATCAATGTAATCCACCTCTGTGCGCGGGGTCATCACCGTACGGATCGGGCGCTCGGCGAGCTGAAGCACACCGCTGATCATCACCCGTTCCCGGCGGTCGAACACCGCCTCGGTATGGCTGCCGCCGAGCATGTCAGCGATTTCTTCACCGACCTCATCGGCCCCCAACTGTCGACCACCGAGCAGGCGCATGACGGCGTGCGCAGTGCGCTCACGCATCGGGCGATGGCCCTGCAGGGTCTTTTTACGACGCGATCGGGCAATCTGGTTGAACAACTCGATCAGGATAGAGAAACCAATCGCCGCATACAGGTAACCTTTCGGTATGTGGAAGCCCAGGCCTTCAGCCGTGAGGCTGAAGCCGATCATCATCAGGAAACCCAGGCACAGCATGATCACGGTCGGGTGAGCATTGACGAAATTCGTCAGCGGCTTGCTGGCGATGATCATGAGGCCGATCGAGAACACCACGGCGATCATCATCACAGACAGGTGTTCAACCATACCCACGGCGGTAATGACCGCATCGAGCGAGAACACCGCGTCCAGCACCACGATCTGCGCCACGATGGGCCAGAACAGGGCGTAGGTTCCATTGCTCGTGCGTTCGGCGACGTGCCCTTCGAGTCGCTCGTGCAACTCCATGGTCGCCTTGAACAGCAGGAACACACCACCGAACAACATGATCAAGTCACGTCCGGAGAAGGTCTTGTCCAGCACCTCGAACAAAGGCTGGGTCAGCGTCACCATCCAGGAGATGCTCGCCAGCAGCCCCAGGCGCATCAGCAAGGCAAGGGAAAGGCCGATGATGCGTGCGCGGTCTCGCTGCTCGGGCGGCAGTTTGTCCGCCAGAATGGCAATGAAAACCAGGTTGTCGATGCCAAGCACAAGCTCCAGCACAATCAGTGTGAGCAGGCCAAGCCATGCCGTCGGATCAGCTATCCATTCCATGGGAAATTATTCAGTCTCTCGAGGTTTTCGGGTGTAGGAAATAGTAGTTACGTCGACCAGACGTGCATGCGCAAGGAGGCGTGCCGGAAAAGCAAGCGACTGTGTTTTGGCGTTGAGGGGGATTGGCAGCCAGGGCGTGCGCTGGCGAACGGAATCTGTACGAAGGCGAGGGCTTTGCGCAAAAGAGCTACAGGGAGGCTCCAGAAGGGTGTTCATATCGACCTGATATTACTTTGGGAAAGCAATCCTACAGTGTGCGAGGTTTTTTCTTGCGCCGAAATTTATTGCAAAGTTTTGCGGCGTTTTGGCCAGGGCCTTGGCGCAGGGATAGAAAATACTCCCCCCACATGTGGGGGATTTCCCCTGACATGGATAGATTCGGGGGGCGACGTCCTCATCTTGAAAATCTTCATCGAACGCGCAGGGCAAGGCCCAGGGCCACTGGCGACCCTTTACCTCGCGTCCGGATTCTCGCGTGGCGTAGAAATTGCTCTCCCTGCAGAAACGCTTTGCACAAAGCCAATCATGGAGCTTAACGATGGCCTCATTGGAAATCACCCGAGAACTACTGTACCTGCTGGACCGCATTCATGAAGAATGGCGCACCAGCATCAGGTCCGACGACATACACGTGGCCCAGCACGCCCGAATTCAACATGCAGTCTACAAAGGAATACTGGTGGATTATCTGGACGAGGCTATTGAAAGAACACTGCAACGCTCACCCCAAAGGCCTGACGAATAATGCTCGTACCGGTCATCTACCACACGTCAGCCTGAAAGGGGGGGAGTCGAGCACCGCTATACTCAACCAGATCAGCCCTGCGGGGCCCCGACATCCTGGAAGAAATGGAGCAACGCCTGCGTCTGGAAGCGCGGTCCACAAACGGTCTGCCGATGGTCTGGAGGAGAGGAAAAAGTCATGAGCGACAATGACGATCTGCGTAAATATTCCTCGCAAGTGGTGGACGGTGTGGAGGCCGCACCCGCCCGCGCCATGCTCCGCGCCGTGGGCTTCACGGATGAAGATTTCAAGAAGCCGCAAATCGGCATCGCCTCCACCTGGGCCATGGTCACGCCCTGCAACATGCATATCGACAAGCTGGCTGTCGAAGCCGAAAAAGGCGCCAATGCCGCCGGCGCCAAGGGCGTCATTTTCAACACCATTACCATTTCCGACGGCATCGCCAACGGTACCGAAGGCATGAAGTATTCGTTGGTGTCGCGTGAAGTCATCGCCGACTCCATTGAAGTGGTCGTAGGCTGCGAAGGCTTTGACGGCCTCGTGGCCGTGGGCGGCTGCGACAAGAATATGCCGGGTTGCCTCATCGGCATGGCCCGCCTGAATCGCCCCTCCATCTTCGTTTATGGCGGCACCATCAAGCCGGGCGCCGGCCGCACCGACATCATTTCCGTGTTCGAGGCCGTGGGCCAGCACGCGCGCGGTGATATCAGCGAGATCCAGGTCAAGCAGATCGAGGAAGTGGCCATTCCCGGCCCCGGCTCCTGCGGCGGTATGTACACGGCCAATACCATGGCCTCGGCCATTGAGGCCCTGGGTATGAGCCTGCCCGGCTCCAGCGCCCAAGACGCCATCAGCAGCGACAAGGCTTCGGACTGTTTCCGTGCAGGGGAGCAGGTCATGGAGTTGCTCAAGCGTGACATCAAGCCACGCGACATCATGACCAAAAAGGCCTTTGAAAATGCCATTCGGGTCGTGATCGCCCTGGCCGGCTCCACCAATGCCGTACTGCATCTCCTGGCGATGGCCAATGCCGTCGATGTTGAACTGACGCTGGACGATTTCGTGCGCCTGGGCAAGGTTACTCCGGTGGTGGCCGACCTGCGCCCCAGCGGCAAATACATGATGAGCGAGCTGGTCGCCATCGGCGGCATCCAGCCGCTTATGAAGCGCATGCTGGACGCCGGCATGTTGCACGGCGACGTGCTCACGGTCACCGGCAAGACCCTGGCCGAAAATCTGGAAAGCGTAATCGACTACCCCGCAGACCAGGACGTGATCCTGCCCTTCGACCAGCCCATCAAGAAGGACTCCCACCTGGTGGTGCTCAATGGTAACCTCTCGCCCAAGGGCGCCGTGGCCAAGATCACCGGCAAGGAAGGTCTGCGCTTTGAAGGCAAGGCCCGTGTCTACCACGGCGAAGAAGACGCACTTGCAGGCATCCTCAACGGCGAAGTCAAAGCCGGCGACGTCATCGTGATCCGCTACGAGGGCCCCAAGGGCGGCCCGGGCATGCGCGAAATGCTCTCACCGACTTCTGCCGTCATGGGCAAGGGGCTGGGCAAGGACGTCGCACTCATCACCGACGGCCGCTTCTCCGGCGGCTCCCACGGTTTTGTGGTGGGGCATATCACGCCCGAAGCCTTTGAAGGCGGCCCCATCGCGCTTGTTGAAAACGGCGACACGATCACCATCGATGCCGAAACCCGTCAGATTACGGTCGATGTCTCCGACGCCGTCCTGGCCGAACGCAAGCTCCGCTGGGTACGGCCGGAGTCCAAATACAAGCGCGGCGTACTGGCCAAATACGCCAAGACCGTGTCCAGTGCCTCGGAAGGCGCCGTCACGGATAAATATCTCTAAGACTTTCGGCACGGAACTTCAATTACCCTCCATCTCCCGAACGACGCCGCCGTGCGCCTGGTCGGTGCGATGCTGTTGGAACAGAACGACGAGTGGAGCCTGCAACGGCGCTACATGCAACTTGAGAGGTTCCAGGCGGTGAGTGACCCCAAGGCCAAGCTGTCAGCAGTAATTGATTGAAGAGTGCGGCCTCGCGTTTGAACTCAGCGGAAAAGGAGCGACGTTGCTTGGTCATCAGACACCTTTATCTGGCGAGCATTCTCGCCTAAGTGGGTGTCCGGTTTCATTAGACCACTACACGTCGCCCCTGAGCGTCAGGTTTTTCAGCAGGGTCTCGCCAACTTTTATGACGGCCAGGGCGACCCGCACACCCTGTTGCTGTTAGGGACGTAGAAGGCAGGTTTTTCCTATGAGCCGTCTCAGCTATCAAGCAATATTGGTTTGAAGTGGTGCATCAACGAAAAACTGTCGATACCACTTTCTCAACTCGAACAGCTGACCGTCAGCCTGACACAACAGTGGAGCCTCGCGATAGACCTTATTCTCCCAGATTTCAACGTCCTCGTAGAACGCCTTATGGGCAAACCCGGCGTACTCCTCAGCGATTGCATCGATATCTGCAAGCGCGGAATCATGACGCAGCTTCAATCCATAGCACAGGTCGAGACTTTCGTGATCGACCGGCGTGTGGAAGTTAACCTGCCGGCTTTCATGGGTACCCTGCATTTCAACGTGCATGACGCCAGGCCCATAGTAGGTTGCAACAGTCTCGAGTTGTTTGCCGAGCGTGGGGTGTTGACCAATCAAGGAGATCTGCCGAGCGATATGCTTATCGTACTCAACGGTGATTTTATCTATCGGCGACTGGTGAACAATGGCGAAGTGCGGAGTATCTACCAGGTTTTCTATGATCTCCTTCCCCTGGGTTTTAATCCTCCAGCGTTTGAAGTACCAACGCGTCCAGCCCTCCTCTGCGCTCATTTCGGCTGACCGCGGAACCTCCCACTCCGGCTCGCCCCCCTCAGGGTCAAACCACAGGTGAATCATCTGGTTGAGCTCTCGTACATGATGCCATTTTAGAGCACCTTCCTTCGCCTTAGGTGGAATACGTTCCGAGTAAGGTATGGAAGTGCACTTACCCTCCTGATCGAACTGCCACCCGTGAAAGGGGCAACGAATGGTATTTCCTACGCAGCTGCCGCCCCCAAGGTGGGCGCCAAGGTGAGGGCAATGCGCATCAAGTATTGCTACTTCCTCGTTTTCACCACGAAAGGCCACGTAATCTCGATTGAAGTATTTGAACGACTTTATTTCCCCAACGGCAAGCTCACTTGAAAAGAGCACACCAAACCATCCCTTGGGGAATCGCCATTCTGATGCATAGGGTAGCTCGCTGAAAAACAAGAAAAGCCAGGAGATACAACCGAACATCCGAAAGCCATTGCGCCGTATCCGCTCTTTCGCGAGAAACAAACACTCTTTTTTCGACGGACTGGGCCGGCACTTGTTCACGGTCCAAATAAAATTGGTCATACCACTCGCGTAACTGATAGACCGGCCCATCCCCACCACAGAGAATTGGATTATCTACGCGCTTTTTGTTGTCCCAGATACGAAGATCCTGAAAGAACGTTTCCTGCCCGTTGGCAATGTATTCAGCAATGAGCTTTTGATTCTCCGAAAAAGACAAGCACTCCAGCGCCCTCACTTTCATTCCCAAAGTGCATCATGAACCTATCATGATTAATCGGTACGTTACCAATCATCATTATGCATTCGAGCTTATAGCCCCACATCTCGGCTTCCATGTCCGCTATTACGTAGGACGGCCCATAATAATAGGCAATACTACGCAGTGAGTCACCCGTACCAATTAACTGATTGCCGCCCGTCAGCATCTGACAGTACGTATGCCCCTCTGAAACATTAAGGTAACTACTAACCGGCGAACCGTGTACCGGCTCAAAGTGATACACGTCGGCAAGATTATCGATCAATTCCCGGCAGTTGGTATTGGCTGGCTTGCTGATTACAGCCCAATCCGACCAGCCATCTTCGCTGCAGCATCTGTGTGCCGGAATTTTCTGCTCGGCAATCGGCCTCTTTCCTTCATGATCGTGCCAAATAAACAGAAGCTCATTTTCGACCATACTTTCCCATTGCCGAATCCTTGCTTTAGGTGGGATCTTGTCGCAGTAAGGAATCTTTTCACAGTAACCAGCATCGCCCCACTGCCATGAGTGAAACGGACACTCCAGCGTATTCCCCTTGACTGTTCCGTTTGCCAGGTTTGCCCCCATATGTGGGCAGTAAGCATCGAAAACCCGAATCTGCCCGTCTTCGCCGCGGAACGCCACAAGTTCTGTCCCGAAGGCCTCAAGAGAGGTTACTTCCCCCCGTTTGATATTTCGTTCAAGTCCAAAACAGTGCCAGCCACGCGCATAACGACTAGGTAGTTTCGAGATTATTCGTGCAAAATCCACCATTTTTTACTTCCCCTGTTAAAACCTATCCATTTCCCAAGCCGGGTGTTACACAGATCAATCTGAAGAAAAACTAGTAGGGCACGAAGTTGTTGTAAAGGTTTAAATTTGCACACAACAGTGCAATCCTGCACTCTGCAACCATGTTGCTTAAACGCAACCGCACGCCGTGCTGATTGCGTTCCATGAATCCACTGAATTTCTGGGTTGTCTAGGTGGTTGATCCGTGCACTCATACGTGTTTTTATGCACGGTCTCAGCCCCCCCAAAAAAATAGATACTGATAGAGTACAAATACAATCAATGATTTAGGCTATCCAGGCCAATGGCAGCCCTGCACGATCCAAAATCATTAGAACAAGGAAGGAGAATCGATAATGCTGGACTGGGATGATCTACGTTATTTTCTCGCCGCCGTTGAAGCTGGCTCCTACCTGGGGGCCGCAAAAGTTTTAGGGGTTAATCGAACAACCGTAGGCCGTCGGGTCGAAGCACTTGAAAAACGCATCGGTAGCCCACTTTTCAAACAATCGGCATCCGGATACCACCCAACCGAAGTAGGACTTGAAGTCTTAAAGTGTGCAAAGCAACTCGAAAAGCATGTCACTCGGCTGTCTACGACACTCGTTAAGCATCAAGACGCACTGGAAGGACATGTTCGCGTTGCCGTCGCAGCAGAACTAGGCAGCGACCTGCTCCCCGAGATCATGCGGTTTCAACATAAGCATGCCGAAGTGACCGTTGAGGTCTTAAGCGTGCGTGACCCTGGAATCACCCTGACCCAGCGTAAAGCCGACATTGCCTTAGGCGTCTTGAGGGCAAGGCCTGAGTATTTGACGGGGCTTTGCCTGGGTAGATTGTCACTCGCGGTTTATGGTGCCGCGAGCACCTATCGCCCCAGTGTGGGCTCAGAGCACCCAGCCTGGGTTGGATGGTCTGAGGACATGAGCGGCTGCATGCTGGCAAGCTGGATGACCAGCAACCTCAAGGAGGATGCCCGGACCAGTAGCTGGGTAGATTCCTGGGCAGCACTCAAGGCCGCGACTCAAGCGGGCAATAGTGTCGCGCTGATGTGGCAAGCATTTGCCGAGCCTGACCCAGGACTTGTTCAGCTTCCAGGATTCATTACGGGGCAAGGATTTGATCTTTGGCTTCTATCGCTCGAAGCCATTCCGCTTGATGCCTGCAAGCAAGAGATGTTCGGCTTTCTGTCCTCTAGCCTCAGGTACAAGCTCACCAGTGGGCCAGGTTTCATAGTTGCTCCCAACTAGCCCTGGCCGCAAGTGGGGCGTTATCGCCCCTCGAGCCTCCGAGGGATCAGACCTCACATTGCGTGCCGGCAAGGATGAGCGCTGGCGGGTTTCCCGCGGTCACGCGGTCGCCGCGATGCTGATCAGCGCCGGCAGCGTGACCGCGGGAAAATCGCGAGCAATCGACGAGGTCGAGTCGATTCCAACAGCGACTTCTCAGAAGTGAAAAGGTGCGTGGGCGGTCAGCCACATAACTTGAGATGGGTGCCAGCGGACAACGAGTGGGGCTCGCCGTCCGCTAGACAAATTGATTAGACGTTGTCCTTCACTGTCTTGGATGTTCCATTCGCTTTGACCGAGGAAATTCCTGCGTCTCGAGACTGCGAGGATGAATACATCTGACTTGTGCCGATCACCTGATGGTTAGTCGCCTTCAGGTTGAAGTAGAACTTGCCGTTGGAAGACTCCTTCTTCTCGAAGCGATCATCTGAAGAGCAGTTCGCTTGAACGGAGGCGATTCCATTCTCGGCGGAGCTCTTGGACTTGTACAGCTCGCTGGTAAGGACGGTCTCGGCATTACCAGCCTTGAGAACAAACCTTACATGACCATCGGTGCTATAGCTCAACTCAAACCAACCTGCCATGTGAACTCCTTTGAAGCAAGTAAATGAAGCGGATGCGCCGTTGGACAAGCCTAGCTGCGGTATCGAACCAGTATGGTGGAAATTGCCATTTTTACTACGCTGGTCAGCAGCCTGGAGTCATCCTTGGCGCTCAGGGGATTCTGGAGCAGCAACTGCAAGGTCAAGATCGAAGCCAAGCAAAATGCCGATTGGCGAAGCGGTCTGTGATTTCACCTACGTGTATCAGGGGGGTGCGCCAACGAGTTTTTTTATCGCCTGAAGGAGCGCAAGATGAGCTACTGAGTTCGCGATCACGATCGACTGAAGAAGCCGCAGGAGGGCGTTTTGAAGCCATTCACGCTCAGGCCTGGCGCCTCAACGCTGGACATATTACTTCACGGGTACCTGCCGCGCCGTGACGCCGTGCCGCCAACCTTGACGGAAAAAGCGGTCATTCCAGGCATCCCCAATGCTCGTTACTGGTTGGACCTCGAACCGACTCCGCTCGTTGAGGATGTCATTCAGGCCAACAAACGCGAGAGCGAGCTTCTGGCCAGGGCCGGGAAGCCGAACGATATCCTGCCGCTGGCACCGATGCTGGCCATTTCTGGTGGCGGCGACGCCGGTACATTCGCCGCGGGGCTCATTGCCGGATGGACCGCCCATGGAACTCGCCCCATCTTCAAGCTCGTCACGGGCATCAGCGCAGGCGCCCTGGTCGCCCCGTTCGCGTATCTGGGGTCAGACTGGAGCCGGAATGGTGTGGAACGAAGCGCCGTACGTTGAGCATCGGCGGTCGAGCCATCAGTGCAGTGATCCAGATCCAGGGGATCAGCGACCTGGATCGCATTTACCGTATCGCGCTGCAGGATGGGGCGGATTTCAATCTTGCCTGCATCGGTCCTGACTTTAGCTGTTCTCATGGTCAGAAGTTCGATGGCGAGTACATGAGGCGTCTGTTCGATTACGCCTATGATCTCAGCGCGAAAGGCTATCCGTGGCTTAAATCGCCGCCCAGGGGCGGGTCGCGGTTACGCGAGTAAGCAAGAAGCCGTAGGCTGACTGTTCCCGGCATCCGCCGAACGGTCATCGGGATTGATACCCGCGTCGGCATCGCCAGAGTCTGGCAGCTATGGTTCATACACGATCAATCGTGGTCAGGGCTGTGCGTGAGGGGCAGGTGGCGTCCCGGTTCGATTGTCAGGCACATTCCATCGAGGACTGTTTTCAACGGAGGACTGCACATGCGCAAGAGCACGTTCACTCTAGCCCTACCGGCTGCCCTTTTGGCAGTAACCTGCAGTTTCGCAAGTCACGCACAGGAAACGGGCATGACCTTCTTCGTCACCAGCGTCGGCCTGGGCAAGGGCGCCGATCTGGGCGGCCTGACCGGGGCCGACAAGCACTGCCAGACGCTGGCCGCTGCGGTCGGGGCGGACAAGCACACCTGGCAGGCTTACCTGAGCGCCGACGCCACGGCCGGTCTGCCGGCGGTCAATGCGCGTGATCGCATTGGCAAGGGCCCCTGGCAAAACGCCAAGGGCGTCGTGATCGCTCAGGATGTCGCGCAGCTGCATGGCGACAATAAGCTGACCAAGGAAACCGCCCTGGACGAGCGCGGCGCAGTGGTCAAAGGGCGCGGCGACACGCCGAACATGCACGACATCCTCACCGGCTCGCAGGAGGATGGAACGGCGTTTCCCGGCAGCGATGATCATACCTGCAGCAACTGGACCAGCGGCGACAAAGGCATGGCCCAGGTCGGTCATTCCGACCGGATAGGGCTGCGTGACGATGCCCCGTCTCGCTCGTGGAACTCCTCGCACCCTTCGCGTGGCTGTAGCACCGAAGCGCTGGCCGCCTCGGGTGGGGCGGGCTTGCTGTACTGCTTTGCCGCCGACTGAGACCCAGGCAAGTGTGAAAGCGCCTGTGAAGACCCTTGCCATGATGTCCGAAGATGTCATGGCAAGGGTTGCCGATGCACCCTCGAGTACCTCCCGCCTTACGCCCTAAGTCCTGCACCTTTCCCGGCACGGTCTTACACCGACCTGGCCGCGCCGTAGTGGCCAATCCAAAGCACCGGGCAATACCCCCCAATGCAGCGTATGAGTGCCTGCCGCCACTTTCGATAATCGCCTCCGACATCTCGTCCCCCGGTTGCGGAGCGCGCCATGCACAACAATAAGAATCATCAACACCCTTTCTTGCCAGCTTTTGTCGCCAGCCTGACGGCCCTCGGGCTGAGCCCTTTGGCCCAGGCCGAGATCATGCTGTACGACAAGGATCAGACCACGTTTTCCACCGATGGCTATATCAACGCGTTCTACGTCAACAGTGATGTCGACCGGGAGGGGGAGCAGTTCGACCGTCGTCAGTCGCGGGTGAAAATGGGCTTCTTGCCCAACTATATCGGCTTCAACATGGGCAAGCAGGTTGACGATCTGAAGTTGGGCGCGCGGGCGTCGTTCTGGGTGACGATCAATGACAGTGAAACCAACGGTACTGACACGGCCATCGATGTCCGCCAGTTCTACGGCACCGTTGCCAACCCTGGCTGGGGCGAAGTGCTGATCGGCAAGGATTTCGGTCTGTTTGCCCGCTCCAACATATTGCTGGACGAGTTGCTGGCAGGGTACGGCCAGGTCAGCGACACCCTGGGGCTGGTGGATGGCGGTGGGGTCTCGTTCGGCAACATCGGCACCGGCTATCCATACCCGTTCCCCACGTCGCAGATTACCTATCGCACGCCAGTGATCGACGGGTTGCGGGTGGCGGTCGGGATCATGGACCCGGTCGACACCAACGACAGCAGCCCCCTGGGCAAGGCGTACCAGGAAAACCCGCGCACCGAGAGCGAGATCACCTACCAGTTCGATCTGGCCGGGGCGCAGATTTACAGCTGGGTCAACGGCACCTACCAGACCTCGGACAATACCGATTCGACGGTCGATTCCGTCACCTCCAAAGGTGTCGGCTATGGGGTGCAGGCGAAGATGGGCGGCCTGTCCCTGACCGGCTCGGGGTTCCAGGCCAAGGGTATCAATCCGTTCTTCACCAACAACGCCGGTGAGCCGACCCTGCGCGATGTCGACAGCGATGGCTATCTGCTGCAGGGCTCCTACAAGGTCGGCAAGAACCGGCTGGCGTTGTCTTATGGCAAGACCAAGGACGATGGCAACGGGGTGGTGGGCAGCGGTGCGGATTACGAGACGCGGGGCGTTGCGCTGTTTCATGACGTCAACGACAACCTCAAGCTGGTGGCCGAGTACAACCAGTTTGAAATCAACGGGCATGACACCGTCGCCCAGAATGAAGACACCGATACCTTCGCGGTCGGCGCTGTACTGACCTGGTAGGCAGGACACCCCGGAGCCGGCCATGCCATTGCCGTGCGCATCGCGGCAAGGGCGTAGCCGCCACTCATCCCATTGCAGCAGCTACCCGCTACCCAAGTAGGATACTGCGGCGAGGCCGGGCTTCGTACACTCTAGGGCATGTCATCAGACAGCGCATTGGCCGGAGACGAAAATGCACGAGATGCAGACCGATGGCGTCGTCAGTGCCATGACCCTGGCAACCGCCCCCCAGGATGCCGCGCAAGTGTTGGCGAGCCAACTGTTGCACCCGCACCTGGGCTTCGTCCTGTTTTTCTGTTCGGCCGAATATGATCTTCAGGCCCTGGGCACGGCGTTGCAACAGAGCTTCGGCGGCATTCGCCTGGTGGGCTGCACCAGCGCCGGGGAGATCACCCCCAACGGCTATGGCCGTGGTGGCGTGACGGCGGTGGGTTTCGACCATCGACACTTTTCCATCGCCATGGAGCTGATCGATGAGATGGAGCAGTTCAGCCTCATCGATGCCCAGCAAATGGTCGAACGCCTGGCAGGCGATTGCCGCAGCAATACCCTGGCCCCGATCAAAGGCCACAGTTTTGCGTTGACCCTGCTTGACGGTCTGTCCAGCCGTGAGGAAATGGTCCTCACCGCATTGAGCGCGGCATTGGGCGATATCCCGCACTTCGGCGGTTCGGCCGCCGATGACAATCACCTGACCCACACCCACGTCTATTTCGACGGCCAGTTCCATGGCAGTGCGGCCGTGGTAGTGCTGGTCAATACCTGGCTCGATTTCGAGGTGTTCACCACCCACCATCTATTGCCCCGGGCCGAGAAACTGGTGGTTACGCGCGCCGACAGCACCTTGCGCCGGGTTCACGAACTCAATGCCGAGCCCGCCGCCCTGGAATATGCCCGGGTGATCGGCGTACCGGTGGCCGATCTTGATCACAGGGTATTCGCTGCCCACCCGCTGGCCGTGCGCATCAACCAGCAGTATTACGTCAGGGCCATTCAGCAGGTTCATCCGGACCTGAGCCTGAGCTTCTATTGCGCCGTGGAGAACGGCATCGTGCTCACGGCGATGGCGCCGGGGGCGCTGCTGCCAAATCTGCAAGCCTTGTTCGAAGGGCTGCACGCACGCCTGGGCCCCTTGCTGCTGACCATTGGCTGCGACTGTTTTCTCAGGCGCCTGGAGCTGGACGCCAACGGCAGTGTCGGGCAGATCGGCGCGTTCCTGCGCGAGCATCGGGTGATGGGTTTCAACACCTACGGAGAACAGTTCAATGGCATGCACATCAACCAGACCTTCACCGGCGTTGCCATTGCCCGAAGCCGTGCCGCCGTCCAGCGCTGAGTTGCTTGAGCAGCTCGTCGGAGTGCAGCGCGAGAATCAAAAACTGCTGCGGATCAATGCGGCCCTGATCGAGCGGATCGAGTCCGGCGTTACCCGGGGCAATGACCCCTATGCGGCATTCGAGCATTCGGTGGTATTGGCCGAGCAGGTTCGCGAGCGCACCGATGCCCTGAACCAGACCATGGCCGAGCTCAAGGCCAGCAATCATTTACTCGGCGATGCCCGCCTGCGCGCCGAAACCGCTCACCAACACCTGATCGATGCCATCGAGAGCATTTCCGATGCCTTTGTGTTGTTCGACAGGGACTTGCGCATGGTGCTGTGCAACAGCCGCTTCAAGGCGTTCTGGGCCAACACCCGGGTGCGCATCAGTGCCGGCATGCGCCTGGCCGAGGTCAAGCGCCTGCTGACGGCTATCGGTTTGTTCTGCGAAGAGCCCAGAGGGCACGCCGATGAGCATCTGCTCTATCGCCTGCAAAGCGGGCACTGGCTGCAAGTGAGCGAACGGCCCACCGAGGAAGGTGGGCGGGTGTTCCTGTTCACCGACATTACCGACGTCAAACTCAGCGAAACAGCACGTCGCGAGCAGGCGGTGGCGCAGAAGTCGCACCTGTTGCAACGGGCGGTCGATAACCTCTCCCAAGGGGTAGCGATGGTGAACGCCGACGGCATCCTGGAACTGTGGAATCGTCGATTCCTGGAACTGAGCGGCCTGGCGCCGATTGCGGCACACCGGTTGTTTGCCGAGGTGATCGGCGACAGTGAGTTGAACTTGCTGACACCCGCCAGCCGCGATGGCAACGGGCGACACATCCATGAGTGCGAACAGCGCCTGTACGATGGGCGGGTGCTGGAAATTCGTACCCATCCATTGCCCACCGGGGGCTTCGTCAACACCTTTACCGACATCACCGAACGTTATCGCTATGCCGAGGCCCTGAGCGAAAGCGAACGCTGGATTCGCCTGATCACTGACCATGTACCGGCACTGATTGCCTACTTGAACGCCGACCTGGTCTATGAATTCACCAACAAGGTTTATGAGCAGTGGTACAGCTGGCCCAGGGGCGTGATGCTCGGGCAGAGCCTGCGCCAGGTGCACAGCGAAGAGCATTACCAGCGCCTGGAGCCCTATGTGCAACGGGCCCTGTCCGGGGAAAGCGTGACGTTCGAGTTTGCCGAAACCAATACCCAGGATCAGGAACGCTATATGCTGCGTTCCTATGTGCCGAACCGCCTGGCCAATGGCGAGGTGGTCGGGATTTTCGTGCTGATTCGCGATATCACCGAGCGCCGGCGCACGGCCGAGGCCTTGCACCAGGCCTATCAGCACCTGGAACTGCGCGTACGCGAACGCACCACTGAACTGACCAACCTCAACCACCAATTGTTGCGCGAAATCGACGAGCGCAGTCGCGTCGAATCGCGTTTGCGCGAGGCCAAGCTGGAAGCCGAACAGGCCAATCTGTCAAAAACCAAGTTTCTCGCCGCCGTCAGCCATGACCTGCTGCAGCCGCTCAATGCTGCCCGGCTGTTTACCAGCGCATTGCTGGAGCGCTGCGAACCCTCGGCCAATGCGCTGCTGGTACGTAATGTCAGCAACTCCCTGGAGGACGTGGAAAATCTGTTGGGTACGCTGGTGGATATCTCCAAGCTCGACGCCGGGGTGATCAAGGCCGATATCGCACCCTTTGCCTTGAGCGAACTGCTCGACAACCTGGCCACCGAATATGCCCAGGTTGCCGGCAGCGAGGGCCTGGCCCTGCACTTCGTGCCGTGTTCGGCGCTGGTGCGCAGCGATATCCAGTTATTGGCGCGGATCCTGCGCAACCTGCTGAGCAACGCTATTCGCTATACCTCCCGGGGCCGCGTGGTGCTCGGCTGTCGGCGCTTGCGCCAGCGGCTGTCTATCGAGGTGTGGGACACCGGCATGGGTATCGCCGAGAACAAGCTCGAGGAGATTTTTCAGGAATTCAAGCGTGGCGATGTACAGCGCCCACATCAGGACCGCGGCCTTGGCCTGGGCCTGGCGATCGTGGAAAAAATCGCCGGCATTCTCGGCCATCGCATCAGCGTGCGCTCTTGGCCCGGGCGTGGCTCGGTGTTTGCTATCGAAGTGCCACTGGCGACCAGTGCCCCCAAGGCGCTGGCACCGCCGTCCATCAGCGAGCCGATGCTCGAACGTCTGCGCGGGGCGCGGATCTGGGTATTGGACAATGATGCGGCGATTTGCGCCGGAATGCGCACCCTCCTGGAAAGTTGGGGCTGCGCGGTAGTAACTGCGTTGTCGCAAGAAGACCTGGCGCGCCAGGTCGACAACTTTCATGCCGAGGCCGACTTGCTGATCGCCGACTATCACCTGGACGATGATAGAAATGGTGTCGATGCCGTGGCCGCGATCAATGCCCGCCGCGGGTCAGCCTTGCCGGCACTGATGATCACCGCCAACTACAGCAACGAATTGAAGCTGCAGATGCGCGACCTGGGCCATACCTTGATGCACAAGCCGGTGCGGCCCATGAAGCTTAAAACCGCCATCAGTCATCTGCTGGGCCGGCCTTAGGGCCCGGTTCAACGACGCAGGTACGCGGCGAAATCGATATCCCCGGCGCTGAGAATCGCCTGCACGCGATTATGCACATTGAGTTTGCGCAGGATCGCCGACACATGCGCCTTGACCGTGGTTTCGGCGATTTCCAGGGCGTAGGCGATCTGCTTGTTCGATTCGCCCTTGGTCATGCGTTCGAGCACCAGCAGTTGCTTGCGGGTCAGGGCCTGCAACAGCTCCGGCGGGAAGCTCGGCGCTTCATGCATGCGCCGCCCGCTGCCGGCCTTTTGCGTGCGGATGATGTCCGAGGGCAGGTAGACATTGCCGTTGAGGATCTGCTCGATGGCGTCGGTCATCTGCGAGCGCGGTGACGATTTGGTGATGAAACCGACCGCGCCGTAGGTGATGGCTTGCAGCACGATCTGCTTGTCCTGTTCGGCGGAGACGATCACCACCGGAATGGTCGGCGCCTCGTTGCGCAGGTTGATCAGGCCATTGAGGCCGTGCATGCCGGGCATGTTCAGGTCCAGCAGAATCAGGTCCAGGTCGTCGTGCTGCTGTGTGAGCTCCAGCGCGCTGTCCAGGTCGGCGGTTTCCATGACCTCACTGCCGGGAAAGCCATCGCTGATGACGTTATGAATGGCTTCGCGAAACAGTGGGTGATCGTCGGCAATCAGAATTTTGTACATGGCCTTTCACCTCGTTGTTTTAATTATGGTGTGGCTAGCGCACGCAAGCCAGCACGGGGCACGCGGCATAGGGTTGATCCTTCTTTCCATAGGGCATTAGATGCCAGTGCCGGTGCTTTGTGAATGCGACGATAGACAGGGAAACCAGTACGAAAGTAGTAGATTTCGAGAGGTGGGGGGCTGTGATGGCCCCATCGCTGGCCTGCCAGCGATGAGGCCGCCGAATCGCCTACAGAGATCGCCGGCCCGCCGCATGTTGCGGATTGAACGTCAGTACCGCCAATAGCGCAAACACCAGCGTCAAGCCCAGGCACACTGCCAGCGCCATGGGGTTGAAGCGCTCATACAGGGCAAAGCGCACCAACTCGACGGCATGGGTGAACGGGCTCAGGGCGCACAACCAATACAGCCACTCGCTGGCCTCGCGCATTTTCCACAGGGGGTACAGTGCCGACGACAGAAAAAACAGCGGGAAGATCACGAAATTCATTACCCCGGCGAAATTCTCCAGTTGGCGAATCGCATTGGACAGTAACAGGCCCAGGGCGCTGAGCATCAGGGCCACCAGCAGCAGCGCCGGCAACGCGACGAGCAGGCCGAAGGCCGGTGGCTGTACGCCGTACAGCCAGGCGACAGCGAGGAAGGCATAGACCTGCAGCAGGGAAATCAACGAGGTCGCCAGCAGCTTGCTGCCGAGCAGGAAGGCCCGGGGCAGGGGGCTGGTCAGCAACACCCGCATGCTGCCCATTTCCCGGTCATAGACCATCGACAGCGACCCTTGCATGCCATTGAACAGCAGGATCATGCAGGCAAGGCCGGGGATGATGTAGACCTCGTACGGAATATAGGTGTCGTACGGCTCGATGATCGCGATGCCGAGCGCTGCACGAAAGCCTGCGGCAAACACCAGCAGCCACAGCAGCGGACGCACCAGGGCGCTGAGAAAACGCGTGCGTTGCAAAATGAAGCGCAACCATTCGCGCAGGACAATGCCGCGCAAACACTGCCAATAGGCGTTCATCGATCGATTGCTCCCGCGGTCGGGTAGGTGGTCAGGCGCTGGAACACCGAGGTCAGGTCGCCGCCGTGTTCCAGGCTTAGCGCAGCGGCCGCCCCACTGGCGACCAACCGCCCCTGATGAAGGATCAGCAGGTCATCGCAACCTTGCACTTCATCGAGCAGGTGGGTAGTCCAGAGCACGCTGATGCCGTGGTCCTGGCACAGGCGGCGAATATGCTGGTTGAGCCCCAGGCGGCTGGCCGGGTCGAGGCCGACGCTGGCTTCGTCCAACAGCAGCAGGCGGGGTTCATGCAGCAACGCGCGGGCAATTTCCACGCGCCGCCGATGGCCACCATTGAGTTCGCGGACCCGTTCGCCGCGACGTTCGGTCAGCGCCTGGCGCGCCAGCTCCTGCTCGACCCGGGCATTGGCCTGGCGCCGGCCAAGCCCGTGCAAGGCGGCGTGATAGCGCAGGTTCTGCTCGATGCTCAAGTCCAGGTCCAGTGTACTTTGCTGAAACACCACGCCCAGTTGCCGCAAGGCCGGGCGCGGGTCACTGCGCAGCGAATGGCCGCCGACCCTGATGTCACCGTTCTGCAGGTCATAGAGACGCGTCAGCAGGGCAATCAACGTCGATTTTCCGGCACCGTTGGGCCCCAGCAGCGCGGCGAAACGTCCCGGCGCAAGGCTGAACGTCACCTGGCGCAACGCCTCGCGCGGGCCATAGGCAAAGCTCAGTGCATTGACCTCCAGGGCATTCATGGCGTCACCACCACGCCCCAGGGGTAGCGGCCGACTTTCACCGACTTGAGCACCTTGAGGCTGTCCACATCGATCACCGAAACATCGCCACTGACGCCATTGGTGGCCAGCAGTTGGCGTTGGTCAGGGGTGAATGCCATCTGCCAGACCCGGCGCCCGACCAGCAGGTAGTCCAGCACCTCGAAGGTCTTGGCATCGATCACCGCGACATGGTTGGCCGGGCCCAGCGCGACGAAGGCGTATTTGCCGTCGGCACTGAGCTTGACGCCGACCGGCTGCACCTTGTCGGGGTGGACGCCCTTGATCTGGAAGTTCAGCGTCTTCAGGACCGTGCGGGTCGCCACGTCGAGGATCGTCACCGTCCCGCCGATCTCGGCCGAGGCCCAGAGTTGTGTACTGTCGCGGTTGAACTCGACGAAGCGGGGGCGCTGATCCACCAGGGTATTGTCGACCAGGGTCTGGGTGCGGGTGTCGATCCAGTGCAGCATGTTGGTGGTTTCGCTGGTATTGACCGCCCACTTGCCGTCGGGGCTGACCGCCATGCCTTCGGGTTCGACACCGACGTTGATCTGGCCCAGCACTTCGGAGGTTTCGGTGTCGATCACCGTGACCAGCGCATCGTCTTCGTTGGACACATACAGCCAGCGATTGTTGGGGTGCAGGGCGAATTGTTCGGGGTCTTTGCCCGAGGGCAGTTCCTTGATGATTTTACGGGTGGCGATGTCCATTACCTGGACCCGGTCCGAATCGCTGGCGCAGATGTACAGCAGCGTATTGTCATGGGACAGCAGCAGCCCGCGAGGGCGCTGGCCTACCGGCAAGGTGTCGGTGACTTCCAGGGTCTGCAGGTCGATCAGGCTCAGGCTGTTGTCCTTTTCGTTGGAGACCCAGGCGGTGCTGGCCAATACGGGCCCGGCGGCGAGCAGTAATGCGGATGCAAACAGGGTGCGGCGCATGGCAGGTTCCTTATTGTTCCAGTGTGTCAGGGAATCGGCAGGTGACTTCCGGTTTGTCGAAGCCAAGGCTGTCCATTTCGTTGGAAGGGTGCAGAAAGCCATCCTGGGGCGAGGTGCTGACCAGCGCACGCGGTTGCACGAGCGCAATCGGCTGGCGCAGTTGGCCGTTCCAGGGGCGATAGCTGAGCTTGCGGCCCTTGAAGCCATCCAGCGGCAATTGATCGCTCAGTGCCAGCCGGCGGATCGCCTGTGGCGCGCTCTGGCGCAGTTTGCCGACGGCGCTGGCGATACTGCGCACGGCGATCCAGGCGGCGAAATCGCGGTCGCTCATCCAGCGCCCGGCCAGGCTTTCGAAGCGTTTTTGCAACTGCGCCGCGCCATAGGTTTCCACGGTCTTGTGCCAACCCACCGGGGTAAGGCCCTGGGTACCGGCGACTGGGCGCGGGTACCAGGTCTGGTAGGGCACGTACTCACCGAAATCACCGCGTTCGTCGGCCACCAGCACCACGTCGTATTCGGCGGTCTGGGTGAACAGCGGCATGTCGGCCTGGGCGCTGCGGCGCTGGTCGTTGTCGAACGTCCAGGGTTTTTCCGCGACGATCTTCAGGCCGAAGCGTTTCGCCGCGCGGTGCAGGGCGGCCGCGTAGGCCTGGTCATCGGCAGTCTGGCCGACGATCAGCAGCCAGCGCTGCCATTTGCGTACGGCCAGAAACTGCGCCAGGGCATCGGCGAGCATCGCCCGGCTCGGCAGCGTGTGCAGCACATTGGCCAGGCAATCGCTGCTGCGCAGGGTGTCATCGGCACTGCCGGCATTGAACAACAGGCTGTCGGGCAGGGCGGCGCTGAGCTGGCGCAAGCTCTCGCCCGGCGCGTTCACCACGAACAGGCGCACGCCCTGGTCATGCTGAGCCTTGGCGGCTTCGAGCAAGGCTTGGGGGCTCTGGGCGCCGGCGCTTTGCAGGCTGTAGCCGTGGTTGAGAAAGCGCCCGGTACTGTTGCTGTCGGCAATCGCCAGTTCGGCACCGCGCAACCCGGCGTCGACTGGCTCGGGGATGACATTGGACAACAGCGGCCCTGGATCGGGACGATAGGCCAGATAACCGATGCGCACCTGCAACGCCGGCTCCGCCGCCTGGCTCTGGGTGGCCAGCAACGCAGCGCTGGCAATGGCCAGCAGGTAGAACAGGGCGTAACCGAAAAGCTGGCGCATAAGTCCCTCCACTGCAGTAGCGCCAGCATAGGAAGCGACGGGGCCCGGGGAAATATGCAGAAAGTACCGGTGGGCCAGTACCAAGGGAGTAACCGGCGGCCACCAAAGCAGCATTGGGTGCCTGCAGGGCGCTTCTTAAGATGGCGACGTAGCCTCTGTAGTGAGGTCTTGCGTGCAATCTCGAGGGCAGAACAATGACAACAAAACGCAACGTCGTACTCACCATGGGGCTGTTGGCCGGTTTGATCGGCTGCGGTTCGGTATGGGCCCACGGCAACGTGGTTCCCCAGGCTGTGACAACCCAGGGCCTGACCCCGATCAAGGATGCCGGCGTGACTGTCGACGGCGATGGCTGGGCCGCCGTGAACCCTTATCGCACCTCGCCCGAGCACGACAAGGCGGTAGAAATCGGCGCCTCGGCGTACAACCAGAACTGCGCGGCCTGCCATGGGCTGGAAGCCAAATCCGGCGGCATCGCCCCGGATCTGCGCATGCTCGATGCCGGCGAGGCCGGAGACGAGTGGTTTGTCGAACGGGTGCGCAATGGCGCGGTGCGCGACGGTCGGGTGTACATGCCGAAAATGGCCGACTATTTGAGCCAGGAAGCCCTCTGGGCGGTGCGCACCTATCTGGACAGCGTGCATGTCGAGGAGTGACCGCCATGCGCCTGCTCATTGCGCTGTTCACCGGCTTGCTGCTGTGCTGTCAGGTGCACGCAGAGGTGCGCAATTACGATGAGATGATCGCCGCGGGCGAACTGAAAGTGGCCGTCTACAAAGACTTCGCCCCTTACAGCTTCGAAGTCGATGGCCAGCAAAAGGGCGTCGATGTCGAGCTCGCCCGCGCCCTGGCCAAGGCCCTCGGTGTGCGCCTGGAACTGATCTGGGCGCCGCCGGGGGAGAAGCTCGACGACGACCTGCGCGATTACATCTGGCGAAGCAACCCGCTGCGTAACCAGCAATTGGCCGACCTGATGCTGCGCGTGCCCTACGACCAGGCCTACGCGCAGCGGCGCAACGAGTTGGGCGAGTTGCAAAACGAACGGGTGGTGATGTTCGGCCCGTACCAGCTCGAATGCTGGCAGGTTGCCCATGACCGCCGTCGCCTGGAGTCGGTCGCCAGTGTCGCGGTGTTCCAGCAGCACCCGATCGGCGTCGAAGTGGACAGTGTGCCGTCGTTTTACCTGACGTCGGTGTTCAACGGCATGCTCAGTGGCAAAACCCGTCATTACCCCAACGTGCAGCAGGCATTTGCCGGGATGAAAGCGGGCGAAGTGGATGCGGTGATGGCCATGCGCGGCGAGATCGACTGGCAATTGCACGAAGCCGGCGATCCCGAGTGGGCACTGGCAGAAAACGCGTACCCGAACATGGGCAGGCAACGCTGGGAGATCGGCATGGCGGTGCACGAAAGCAACCGTCAGTTGGCCTATGCCCTGGAAGAGGCACTGGAAGGGCTGATACGCGACGGCACGCTGGCAGGAATCTACGCAGCCTATGGCCTGCGCTATGAAGTCCCGCCGATGTACCAATAGGGGCGAGCGGTGAAACGGGTGGATGGCAATTGATTGTTTGTCGTTTGTGAGTGCCCTATCGCTGGCAAGCCAGCTCCCACAAAGGATTACCAGTGCACATTAGATAATTGGCCTGGCACAAAACCTTGTGGGAGCTGGCTTGCCAGCGATAGGGCACTCACAGTCAACCAAAAAAAATCGACCTTGTACTAAGGAACTAGCAATCTCCCCACTGCGGCCAATTGTTGCCAGAGGGCCCGCGACCAAGAATCTGCGTCAGACCGGGAAAATTTCCCGGACACAACAAAAAACGCAGAGGTAGCCGCCATGACCCACCCCGCATTGCGCATTCGTCGCCAACCCTTCGCCGTGAGCCTGCTGTTCAGCGCCATGCTGCTGTCCGGCGCGGCGCTGGCCGCCGTCACCGATCAGGAAATCCTCCAGGACCCGAAGAACCCGCAGCAGGTCGTGACCAACGGCCTGGGCGTCCAGGGCCAGCGCTACAGCCCGCTGGATATTCTCAATGTTGATAACGTCAAGGAACTGCGGCCGGTCTGGGCGTTTTCCTTCGGTGGTGAGAAGCAGCGCGGCCAGCAGGCCCAGCCGCTGGTCAAGGACGGCGTGATGTACATGACCGGGTCTTACTCGCGGGTGTTCGCCGTGGATGCGCGCACCGGCCGCAAGCTCTGGCAATACGATGCGCGCCTGCCCGATGACATTCGCCCGTGCTGCGACGTGATCAACCGCGGCGTCGCGCTGTATGGCGACCTGGTCTACTTCGGCACCCTCGATGCCAAGCTGGTAGCGCTAAACAAGGACACCGGCAAGGTGGTCTGGAGCAAGAAGGTTGCCGATCACAAGGAAGGCTATTCCATCAGCGCCGCGCCGCTGGTGGTCAACGGCAAACTGATTACCGGCGTCGCGGGTGGCGAGTTCGGCGTTGTCGGCAAAATCCAGGCTTACGACCCGAAAAATGGTGAACTGCTCTGGTCGCGGCCGACCGTGGAAGGTCACATGGGCTACGTCTACAAGGACGGCAAGGCGATCGAGAACGGTATTTCCGGTGGCGAAGCCGGCAAGACCTGGCCGGGCGATCTCTGGAAAACCGGCGGCGCGGCGCCCTGGCTGGGTGGCTACTACGACCCGGAAACCAACCTGCTGCTGTTCGGCACCGGCAACCCGGCACCGTGGAACTCGCACCTGCGTCCCGGCGACAACCTCTACTCGTCTTCGCGCCTGGCCCTGAACCCGGACGACGGCACGATCAAATGGCACTTCCAGAGCACGCCCCACGATGGCTGGGATTATGACGGTGTCAACGAACTGGTGTCCTTCAACTACAAGGAGGGCGGCAAGGAGATCAAGGCGGCGGCAACCGCCGACCGTAACGGCTTCTTCTATGTGCTCGACCGTACCAACGGCAAGTTCATCCGTGGCTTCCCGTTCGTCGACAAGATCACCTGGGCCACCGGCCTGGACGCCAACGGCCGGCCGATCTATGACGAAGCCAGCCGCCCGGGCGCGCCGGGCAGTGAAGCCAAGGGCAGTTCGGTGTTTGTCGCACCCGCCTTCCTCGGTGCGAAAAACTGGATGCCCATGGCCTACAACCAGGACACCGGCCTGTTCTATGTCCCGTCCAACGAGTGGGGCATGGACATCTGGAATGAAGGCATTGCCTACAAGAAAGGCGCGGCCTTCCTGGGCGCCGGCTTCACCATCAAACCGTTGAACGAAGACTATATCGGCGTCTTGCGTGCGATCGATCCGAAAACCGGCAAGGAAGTCTGGCGCCACAAGAACTTCGCACCGCTGTGGGGTGGGGTGCTTACCACCCGCGGCAACCTGGTGTTCACCGGCACGCCTGAAGGCTTCCTGCAGGCCTTCAACGCCAGGACCGGGGAGAAAGTCTGGGAGTTCCAGACCGGCTCCGGCGTATTGGGCTCACCGGTCACCTGGGAAATGGATGGCGAGCAATACGTCTCGGTGGTGTCCGGCTGGGGCGGTGCGGTGCCGCTGTGGGGCGGGGAAGTGGCCAAGCGGGTGAAGGACTTCAACCAGGGTGGCATGCTGTGGACTTTCAAGCTGCCTAAAGACCTGGTGGCCAAGCATTGAGGCCGGTGACCTGCCGGTAATCCTTGCGTCACTTACGACCAAATGACGAGAGCCCTCCTGCCAACGGCGCATTCGTCTGGCGCGCGGGGCTCTCTACCATCGGTCCATCGCCTGTCCACCCGACAGGCATCGACCCAGACAGAGGCCCACCATGATCTATGCACAACCCGGTACACCCGGTTCCGTTGTTTCGTTCAAGCCGCGTTATGGCAACTTCATCGGCGGTGAATTCGTCGCTCCCGTCGAAGGCCAGTATTTCAGCAATACCTCGCCGGTCAACGGCGAAGTGATTGCCGAGTTCCCACGCTCCACGGCGGCCGACATCGAAAAAGCCCTGGACGCGGCCCATGCCGCCGCCGATGCCTGGGGCAAGACCTCGGTCCAGGAGCGCTCGCGGGTGCTGCTGAAAATCGCCGATCGCATCGAGCAACACCTGGAGCAGCTGGCGGTCGCCGAGACCTGGGACAATGGCAAGGCCATCCGCGAAACCCTGAACGCCGACGTGCCGCTGGCGGCCGACCATTTTCGCTACTTCGCCGGGTGCATACGCGCCCAGGAAGGCGGCGCCGCCGAAATCAACGAACTGACCACCGCTTACCATTTCCACGAGCCACTGGGCGTGGTCGGGCAGATCATCCCCTGGAACTTCCCGTTGCTGATGGCCGCCTGGAAACTGGCGCCGGCGCTGGCTGCCGGTAACTGCATCGTGCTCAAGCCAGCCGAGCAGACGCCGTTGTCGATCACGCTGTTCGTTGAGCTGGTCGGCGACCTGTTGCCCGCCGGCGTATTGAACGTCGTCCAGGGTTTCGGCCGCGAAGCCGGTGAAGCCCTGGCCACCAGCAAGCGCATCGCCAAGATCGCTTTCACCGGTTCCACCCCGGTGGGCGCGCACATCATGCATTGCGCGGCCGAGAACATCATTCCAAGCACCGTGGAGCTGGGCGGCAAATCGCCGAACATATTCTTCGAAGACATCATGCAGGCCGAGCCGCAGTTCATCGAAAAGGCCGCCGAAGGGCTGGTGCTGGCGTTTTTCAACCAGGGCGAAGTCTGCACCTGCCCGTCGCGCGCGCTGGTGCAGGAATCGATCTACGAACCCTTCATGGCCCAGGTGCTGAAGAAGATCGCCAATATCAAGCGTGGCAACCCGCTGGACACCGAGACCATGGTCGGTGCCCAGGCCAGCGAGCAGCAATACGACAAGATTCTTTCCTACTTGACCATCGCCCAGGAGGAGGGCGCCCAGCTGCTCGCCGGTGGCGCGGCCGAGCGGCTCGAAGGCGACCTGTCCAGCGGTTATTACATCCAGCCGACCCTGCTCAAGGGCCACAACAGGATGCGCGTGTTCCAGGAAGAGATCTTCGGCCCGGTGGTGGGCGTCACCACCTTCAAGGACGAAGCCGAAGCCCTGGCAATCGCCAACGACACCGAGTTCGGCCTCGGCGCCGGCCTCTGGACCCGCGACATCAACCGTGCCTATCGCATGGGCCGCGCGATCAAGGCCGGCCGCGTCTGGACCAACTGCTACCACCTGTACCCGGCGCATGCCGCGTTCGGCGGTTACAAGAAATCCGGCGTGGGTCGTGAAACCCACAAGATGATGCTCGACCACTACCAGCAGACCAAAAACCTGTTGGTCAGCTATGACACCAACCCACTGGGCTTCTTTTAAGGCCTGACGCGTATGACCGTAGCGCTGGCGCGGCAGCGCTACGGTCTGCACCACCCCCTACCAAGGCACCGCGCAACTTCCTTCGAAAGTAGCATTCGACAGCCGCAGCCCCCGTGTATTAATGCCTCTACCGGAATTGACCGGCACAATAAGAGGATTGACCCATGTGGACTAAACCCGCGTTTACCGACCTGCGCATCGGCTTCGAAGTGACCATGTACTTCGCCAGCCGCTGATCGTTCCGGCTCTGGCCAGTCCACGCACTGGCCAGAGCCTTCATACCGTCTCTGCGCTTTTGGTCTGATTGCATTTGTAACAGGATGCTTTAGGCTGGTCTTATCTTTCAAAACAATAAAAACAGGCTTTCCATGAGCCAGAATCTCAGCCAGCTGCGTAAATTCGTTTCCCCGGAAATCATCTTCGGCGCCGGTTGCCGGCATAACGTTGGCAACTACGCAAAGACCTTCGGCGCGCGCAAGGTCCTGGTCGTCAGCGACCCCGGCGTGATTGCCGCCGGTTGGGTCGCCGATGTCGAGGCCAGCCTGCAGGCCCTGGACATCGATTACTGCCTCTACAGCGGGGTATCGCCCAACCCTCGGGTCGAAGAGGTGATGCTCGGCGCCGAGATCTATAGAGAAAACCATTGCGATGTGATCGTTGCCGTCGGCGGCGGCAGCCCGATGGATTGCGGCAAAGGCATCGGCATAGTCGTCGCCCACGGGCGCAGCATTCTTGAATTCGAGGGGGTCGACACCATTCGGGTGCCGAGCCCGCCGCTGATCCTGATCCCGACCACGGCCGGTACCTCGGCCGACGTTTCCCAGTTCGTGATCATTTCCAACCAGCAGGAGCGGATGAAGTTTTCCATCGTCAGCAAGGCAGTCGTCCCGGACGTCTCGCTGATCGACCCGGAAACGACCCTGAGCATGGACCCCTTCCTCTCGGCCTGCACCGGTATCGATGCGTTGGTTCACGCCATCGAAGCATTCGTGTCCACCGGTCACGGCCCGTTGACCGACCCCCATGCCCTGGAGGCGATGCGCCTGATCAATGGCAACCTGGTGCAGATGATCGCCACCCCTGGCGACATCGCGCTGCGCGAAAAGATCATGCTCGGCAGCATGCAGGCCGGGCTGGCGTTCTCCAATGCGATTCTCGGCGCGGTGCACGCCATGTCCCACAGCCTGGGCGGGTTCCTCGATTTGCCCCACGGGTTGTGCAATGCGGTGTTGGTCGAGCATGTGGTCGCGTTCAACTACAACTCGGCGCCCGACCGCTTCAAGGTGATTGCCGAGACCTTCGGCATCGATTGTCGTGGCCTCAACCACCGGCAGATCTGCGGGCGTCTGGTGGAGCATCTGATCGCGCTCAAGCACTCCATCGGCTTTCATGAAACCCTCGGCCTGCACGGTGTCAGCACGGCGGATATTCCCTTCCTTTCGCAGCATGCGATGGACGATCCGTGCATTCTCACCAACCCGCGGGCGTCGAGCCAGCGGGATGTCGAGGTCGTCTATGGCGAAGCCCTCTGAAGAACAGCAGCGAGCCCTGGCCGGGCTGCTGGGGCTGGGCAGCCATTCGGCGCGCAAGAGCCACTACCCGGAGCTGGCGGCTCGTCTCGACGACCTGGAAACAGAACGCAACCGCTACAAATGGCTGTTCGAAAACGCCGTTCACGGTATTTTCCAGGCCAACCTGCAAGAGGGTTTGCGTGCAGCCAACCCGGCGCTGGCGCGCATGCTCGGCTACGACGATCCTCAGGACGTGTTGTTTTCCCTGACGGACCTGGCCGGCAATCTGTTCGTCGGCGGCGCTGTCGAGTTGCAGGCCATTGGTGAGGTGCTGCAGCGTGAACGCAGCTTGCTCGGCTACGAAACCCGGCTGCGGCGCAAGGATGGCAGCCACCTCGATGTGCTGATGAACCTGCTGCTCAAGCCCGACCAGGACGGGTTGGTCGAAGGCTTCGTCTCGGATATCACCGAGCGCAAGCTGGCCCAGTTACGTCTGCAACAGCTCAATGACGAACTCGAGCAACGGGTGATGGCCCGCACCGACGAATTGCTGGAAGCCAACCGCAACCTGCAGCAGCAGATAGCCCAGCGCGAACAGGTCGAGCAGGCCCTGCGCGATGCCCGCGATGCCGCCCAGGCCGCCAATCGCAGCAAGGACAAATACCTGGCAGCGGCCAGCCATGACCTGCTGCAACCCCTCAATGCCGCACGCTTGCTGATATCCACCCTGCGCGAGCGGGACTTGCCCGATGCCGAGCAAGTCCTGGTGGAACGCACGCATCAGGCCCTGGAGGGCGCTGAAGACCTGCTGGCCGATCTGCTCGATATCTCGAAACTGGACCAGGCCGCGATCAAGCCTGACGTGGCGCTGTACCGGCTCGACGAGTTACTGGCCCCGCTGGTCTCGGAGTTCCAGACGGTGGCGGAGGCGGCGGGGTTGAACCTGCGGGTGCGCATCGGCGATTTTGCCCTGCGTACCGACCTGCGCTTGATCACGCGGATCTTGCGTAACTTCCTCAGCAACGCCTGCCGCTATACCGCCCAGGGCAGCATATTGCTGGGGGCCAGACGCCGTGGCGACTGCCTGCGACTGGAAGTCTGGGACACCGGCCGCGGCATTGCCGAGGACTGCCTGGAGTCGATTTTCCTGGAGTTCAACCAGCTCGATGTCGGCCGCGCTGCCGATCGCAAGGGCGTTGGCCTGGGCCTGGCCATCGTCGAGCGGATCGCCAAGATCCTCGACTATCGGGTACAGGTGCGTTCACAGCCCGGACGGGGTTCGGTGTTCAGCATCGAAGTGCCGCTTTCGCGTGAAGTGCCATTGCCGATCAGCCAGGCATTGCCCCAGCCCGGGGTCGGCAATCCGCTGCCGGGACGACGTTTGCTGGTCGTGGACAATGAATTGAGCATCCTTGAGAGCATGGCCGCGCTGCTGGGGCAGTGGGGCTGCGAAGTGCTCACCGCAACCGATGAAACCGCCGCCCTGGCGGTGCTGCAGGGCCGGGCGCCGGAACTGATCCTGGCGGACTTCCACCTCGACCATGGGGTGGTCGGTTGTGAAGTGGTCAAGCACTTGCGCGAGCATTTTGCCCAGCCGATCCCGGCCATCATCATTACTGCCGACCGCAGCGACCAGTGCCGTCGCGCCTTGCAGAAACTCGGAGCCCCCCTGTTGAACAAGCCCGTCAAACCCGGCAAGTTGCGTGCGGTGTTGAGTCAGTTGCTCGGGTAGATGGACTCGACATCCCCGGGGCAGGGCACCAGCGAGCAGCTCGATTAGCGGTAACGCCAGAATCCGTCTTCACTCTATTATTGCGTCGGGACCGAATCAGCCTTACACGGCCGACCTTTCTCATCCCATCGAGGACGACATCATGACCGTCAAAACTGCTGCAGCTGGCGCCGCGCTTGCTCTTGCCGCCGCCGGACTGTTCGCTGGCGTTAGTGTGCCTACCGCGGCTTTCGCCGAGGAAGCCCAGACGATACACTGCTACGGTGTCAACGCCTGCAAAGGGAAAAACGATTGCATGACCGCCAAGAACGCCTGCAAAGGGCAGGGCACCTGCAAAGGCACAGGTTTCCTGAAAATGACCAAGGCCGAATGCAATAACGCCGGTGGCAAAGTCGGCAAATAAGTGGACGCGGGGCGGCCCGTGCGGGCCGTCCCGATCTCTTTGACGAAGGAGCCCGGCATGTCTTCCGTTACTCCCTGCCTCGGCTACGGCCTGGGGCTGCGCAGCGCCTACTACAGCGAGATACTCGAGCAGCGCCCGGCGGTGGACTGGTTCGAGGTGGTCTCGGAAAACTATATGGTCGACGGCGGCAAGGCATTGTATTTCCTGGACGCCATCGGCGAGCACTACCCGTTGGTGATGCACGGTGTATCGCTGTCCATCGGTGGCCCGCATCCGCTCGATCGCGACTACCTGCATAAACTCAAGCGTCTCGCTGATCGGGTGCAACCGGCGTGGATTTCCGACCATCTGTGCTGGAGCCGCGGCAACGCCCATCAGTTGCACGACCTGCTGCCATTGCCTTACACCGAAGAAAGCCTGCAGCATGTGGCCGCCCGTGTGCGTCAGGTGCAAGATGAGTTGGAGCGGCCATTGGTGCTGGAAAATGTCTCCAGCTATGTACGCACCGCCAACTCTGATTTCAGTGAGTGGCAGTTCCTCGCCGCCCTCAGCGAGCTGAGCGGTTGCGAGCTTTTGCTGGACGTCAACAATGTTTATGTCAGCGCGTGCAATCACGGTTTCGAACCCTGGGACTTTATCGGCGCGCTGCCGCCCACGCGGATTCGCCAGCTGCACCTGGCCGGGCACAGCGACTACGGCAGCTACCTGATCGACACCCATGATCAGCCGGTCAGTGATCCGGTCTGGCAGCTCTATCAACGTACCCTGCGGCATCTTGGCCCCGTCGCCACGCTGCTTGAGCGCGACGATCACTTCCCGCCGTTGCAAGCACTGCTCGATGAACTCGACCAGGCCCGGGCCCTGGCTGCCGTGGCACTCGGCACGGAGGCCGCATGCGCCTGAACGACTGGCAGCTTGAATTCGAGGCCTACTTGCTTGGCGCACAGTCGCAGCCCGGCGCGGCGTTGCGCGACAGCCTGCTCGGCAGCACTGCCCTGAGTGCCGAAGAGGGCCTGGCGATCTATCACAACGCCTATCGCTCGCGCTTGCTCGACGCGCTGCGCGAAGACTACCCGACCCTGGTGTATTGGCTCGGCGACGACCAGTTCGAGCGCCTGGCGAGCGCCTACCTGCAGGCTCATCCATCCCGCCATTTCAGCCTGCGCTGGCTGGGCGAGCGGCTGGCGGACTTTATCGATGGCTACCTGGTTGCCGAGCAGGCCGCACCGCTGGCGGAGCTGGCACGCCTGGAGTGGGCGTTCACCCTGGCCTTCGACGCCATGGAGGGTGAACCCCTGACTCTGCAGAGCATGGCCAGCCTGCCACCGGCAGACTGGCCCGAATTACGGGTGGGCCTGCTGCCCAGCGTGCAGTGGCAGCTCTGCCATTACAACAGCCTGGCGGTATGGCGTGCACGCAAGGACGAGGGCGAGTTACCGGCAACCGCAGCGCTGGACCAACCCCAGGTCTGCCTGATCTGGCGTCAGGGCCTGATCAGCCGCTACCGCAGCCTGGGTGCGGCCGAGGCCCATGCGCTGGCGGGCATGGTCCAACAAGGTTGGAATTTCGCCGGGTTATGCGTTGAGTTGAGTGCCCATGACGACTCGGCAGCGGTGCAGGCGGCGACCTGGCTCAAGCAATGGATCAGTGATGGGCTGCTGGAACGGCTGATAACAGCCGAGGACGAATGATTCGGTTAAAGACGCTGCCGACGAATTCAGAGAAGTCACTCAGCGAACATAATCTGCGCCCGTCCGTTGCAGCGTTGACCGACAGCGCTCGGACAAATTCTCCACCTGCAGCTCTTTCCCTGCTTTTTGATAACGCAAGCAAAGCGCTTCCAGGGCCGCGATAGCCGAATGGTCCGCGAAGCGCAGATGTACGCAATCAAGAACGACGTGCTGCGGATCACTGGCCGGATCGAACAGCGTCTGGAAGCGTGTCGTCGAGGCAAAGAACAGCGTGCCATGCGGGGAGTAGGTCTTCCGGCCGGCGCTGTCGATGTGGCTCTGCGCACCGATTTCCCTGGCATGTTGCCAGGCGAAATTCAGTGCGGCGATGACCACGCCGCAGAGGACAGCGGTCGCAAGATCGGTGAAGACCGTGATCGCGGTGACGGCGATGATCACCAGCGCATCATTGCGCGGCACTTTGCCCAGTACGCGCAGCGAACCCCAGGCGAAGGTCTGCTGGGCCACCACGAACATCACCCCGACCAGCGCCGCCAGGGGGATGCGCTCGATCAGCGGTGACAGGAAGAGGATGAACAGCAGGATCATCACACCACTGGTGATGCCGGAAAGCCGCCCGCGACCGCCGGAACTCAGGTTGATCATGGTTTGCCCGATCATGGCGCAGCCGCCCATGCCGCCGAACACACCCGAGACCATATTGGCCGCGCCCAGCGCGACGCACTCGCGGTTGGGCTGGCCCTGGGTTTCGGTCATCTCGTCGGTGAGGTTGAAGGTCAGCAGCGTTTCCAGCAGGCCGACGAGGGCCATCAATACAGCGTAGGGCAGGATGATGCGCAGCGTCTCGAGGTTCAACGGCACATCCGGCCAGTGCAGGCTGGGCAGCCCGCCGGCGATATCGGCCATGTCGCCGAGGGTACGGGTCGGCAATTGCAACAGTTGGCAGAACAGGCCCACGCCGACAATGGCGATCAGTGCCGGCGGCACCGCCCGGGTCAGGCGCGGCAGCAGGTAGACGATCAGCATGGTCAATGCCACCAGCGCGCACATCACCAGCAACGGCATACCCGAGAGCCATTGCTTGCCCGCTGGCGTGGTCTGCTTGAAATGCTCGAGTTGCGACAGGGCAATGACGATCGCCAGCCCGTTGACGAACCCCAGCATCACCGGGTGGGGCACCATGCGGATCAACTTGCCGAGCCGTAGCACACCGAACAGCATCATCAACGCGCCGCTGAGCAGCACCGTCGCCAGCAGGTATTGCACGCCGTGCTGGACGACCAGCGCGACGATGACCACGGCCATGGAACCGGCGGCGCCGGAGATCATGCCGGGACGCCCGCCGAACAACGCGGTCAGGAAGCAGATGATGAAAGCGCCGTAGAGACCCATCAGCGGATTGAGCTGAGCCACCAGGGCAAAGGCGATGCACTCGGGCACCAGCGCGAAAGAGGAGGTCAGGCCCGCCAGAACGTTGTTGCGTATATCGGAGATACTCATCTTGCCCTTTTCAAGCCAAAGACCTCCGTAGCCGCTGACCGTGGGGGGGCAGTGCCAGGGAGGTCGTTCAAGTCTGTGTTTTGGCAGCATGGAGTGTGCCGGGAAGCGCGCGATTTTATGAAGCGGGGCAAGGTTTGGCCAGCGATTTCAGCCTGCCTGTGTCGGCTGCCTCGGTTCATGGATTGTTTGAGTTCGGAGTGCCGGCCCCAGTGGCTGTTCCTGCATGAATTATCTTTTTTTAAAAAAATATTATTTAAATCAGCACATTGCGAATTTTTGTGAGAGAATGCGCCCACACCGAGAGTGAAGGGTGATTAGCTCAGCTGGGAGAGCATCTGCCTTACAAGCAGAGGGTCGGCGGTTCGATCCCGTCATCACCCACCAATCCTTCTCAGTGTCATGCGCAGCGGTAGTTCAGTCGGTTAGAATACCGGCCTGTCACGCCGGGGGTCGCGGGTTCGAGTCCCGTCCGCTGCGCCATATTCGCCTCAAGGCCCTTGAACTCCTTGAGGCAACAAAAAAAAAGCGACCTTCGGGTCGCTTTTTTTTTGCTTTCTGATTTCGCTGCGCGGCCGCCTGACGGCTACCGAGGCGGCTCGGACTTGTTGGCCACGCTGACTCGCAGTGTTTTCGCCACCCGGGTTTGTATCTCGTAGGCAGGCGCCTCTACGGCTTTGTAGTCACGGGTATAACGGGTCGCAAATCCGCGAACGCCCCACTGCAGGTACTGCTGCACGTGATGCAATTCATGGGCCCAGAGTGCGACATTGTTAAGTGCGTCGTCGGCATTTCGAAAAACGATGATGTCCATCAGGGTGACGGCATTCACATCGGGATTCTGCAGCATGGTGTTGGCGGCATTCAGTTCCTTATCGTCGCCTACCTTGTAGCGGACCGAATCGAGCACTTGGAAATCGTAGTAGGGTTCGAGCTGGGCGCGGATATTCAGCGGGATTGTCTGGACCTCGCCAGCGGCTGCGGAGTTGCGCGATTGCACTATCCAGCTCTCCAGTCCGGAGGCTGCCATTTGGCTCATGTTGTCGAAGATCGGCGCCATTTCCTCCTTGGAGCCTGGCGCACAGAAACAGGCCACCATGCAGACCTCGTATTGTCCCGTTGGGCAGGCGAGTGCAGAGAGCGAAGTGCCGAGGGACAGGAGCAGTGCAGCGGCTGACCGGAAAATTTGATGCAAAAAAACAGCTGGCATTGGTGCTCCCGGAGTCAATGGCAATCGGCAGGCATTACCCTGGGCAGTGCTTGCCCGTATCCAATCGCGTGTTGGACCGTAGCGGCCAGTGTTGGTTGCCCGGGGTGACAACTTTTTTCAAATGACTATCTAAATCGCTGAAGTTAAAAAGAAACATTGCTGTCGTAGAGTACTTGTCTGAATCGTGAGGAGCCATCAAGTGACCCGACCAGCAAGAAACCTGCGAAAAACCATGGATTCGGTTGCCGCCAATAATCAGCGTGCTGCCATCGATATCATGCGTGCCATCGAGAAGTTGGGCGATGAGTTGTTGCGCCAGCGGCTCTTGGGCGTGGTCCACCAACTCAACCAGGACGCGCAAGAGCTGCACCAGGCCCGGGATGAAGTGCAGGGCCCGCGAATCAAGCTGGCATGATGATTATCCGGCAGATTGTCCGGCATGGAGCCTGCGGGTAGCCGTGCCGGTCACGCTTCAGAATTGAATATTTGACGTCAAGTAAAAGAAGGCGTTTTGCCATGGCAGAGTCGCCCCTCGTGTGCCTTACTCATATCCTGTGACTGAGGAGCGTGAGCCATGCACCAACGAGGGGGTAAATACTGGGACTGGGCCGATTGTCAGCTCAACAGCCGTTGCCATGAGGAAAAACTGGGCAGCGGCTATGAGATCGAAATTCAGGTACGTCTGTCCCGTGACGGAGTCACTCAAGCATTCATCGGGATCTATGCCGGGAACGGACATATGATCTTCGAGGAGTACCATGATGCGCGCGAATCCGAGACGATCACGCAGGCGATGCTGTGGTGTGTCGGCAGGGCGCGGGCGCTGGCGACTTGTCCTCATTCAGCCGGCCCCTGGAGCATTGCCAAACAGGCGCATTGATCCTCAGGTGAATTGCTCGATGCCATGCCGGTCAAATTCGACCTCTATCCCGACAAGGTGCTGGTAGGCCTTGGACCTGCCTGGCGGTGCGTTGCGCTCCACAGTCAAATGCGGTTTGTAGGTCCGCTCCTCTGATCCGTAGGTGCGGGACAACGCGGCGTTCAGTGCATCACCCCATGCCCCCTCGCAGGCCAATTCGGCAACAATGCATCTCCCGCGCCTGGTACGCCATTCGGAAATCGTCGTGATGGTCGCCCGGCAGTGGGGCAGTGGCTCGGAAAAATTCAACCGGACCTTTGCATTGTAGAAAGTGGTCAAGTGCACGGTTCTTTTCACGCCAGCCTGCTTCAGCACATCGACGGACTCACGAGACGGCCAGGCGGCGGCCCAGCAGGCATAATGCTCGGTATCTTGCCGGGTTTCGGTCATGGCCCTTGCTCCAAGAAAACGCATGCCTGACAGGCCCGGTCACTATGCCATTGATCGACTACAGTTGAGGAGTGACACATTGGGAGAGGGCCATGAAGTGCGTGATCTGTGGGGCAGAGGCGCGAGAGGTTGACGCTGGAAAGGACGGCGTTGAGCTTGTCTGTCCTGAGTGTGGACATTTTGGCGTTTCCGCAATGGTGCTCAGGCAAAGCAGCCAGAGAACTTTCGATGTCGAGCGGACTCGGATCTGGCTTCATCGCGAACGCGAAATAAATCCGGACCGTGGCCCTGAGATCAATAGCGAGAACGTCTTCTGGGCATCGTAGTAAGCAGCCGCCAGCCCTGCCTCGAGCGGGCAGCATCGATTACCCCGGCGTTGCCCTCAGTACTGCCTGAAGCGCGGGAGCGGCGCATCGACAACCTTCAGCGACGTCAGCGCTTTCTTCAGCAGCACATCATCGGCTTCGACCGCTTTGAGGCTATCCCGGATCTTGACGGCGGCAGGGAGGTCGCCCTGGCGGTCGATCCAGTCGGCGATTTCCTTGCAGGTGGACGTCAGCCGAGCCTGGCGGTGGTTGATGATGGTGAGCAGGGTGGTGATGGTCTCTTTGTCGGACATCGGTCATTCCTCCATTCAGCGAGGGAAAGTGTAGCAGCGGTCTAAAAAGCCTGCACACGCTCGCAGAATGGAGGTGGAATGTTAAGGAAATGCCTCGGGCAGGGGCCGGGCGGATGGGCAAGCCTGTCGCGAATCAACGGGTTTTCGAGTTCAGCTTGCGAAGTTCTTCGTAAGTGGCTGATTGTACAAACCAGAAGCCGGAGACGATGCACCAGCCAAGGGTGCCCAGAGCCCTGCTTGACGACTCAACAGCTATCAGCTTTTCCATGTGTTTTCCGCGAAAAGCGCACTTCCGCACAATTGTAGGCTGTTTCTGAAAATGCGTCGGAATTTTCCCAATGATCCTCCAGGGGATGGAATACCCGCTTGAGATAATTCATTATTATTGTAGATGAGAGATCAGTACATGCCTCGCAAGTGCTTTGCTCGTGTCTTTAAAAAGGAATTTATGTGCTGTGGCTGGCAACTTTTTGTATTAGGTCGGCTAAAGGTGTGGATTCCAATCTTGCTTGATTTTCGTGATGGAATTTGCTGTCGCGCAGGTATCTGGAGGAGTTATGGCTTCAAGCAGTTTTCAAAATGAAGTGCCCAAGGCTCGAGTCAACATCAAGCTCGATTTGCACACCGGTGGTGCGCAGAAGTAAGTCGAGTTGCCGCTGAAGTTGATGATGATGGGGGATTACAGCAACGGAAAAGAGCAGCGTCCATTATCCGAGAGAAGCAAGAACAATATTGACAAGAATAACTTCGACAGCGTTTTGGCCGAGTTCTCTCCGAACCTGAAACTGGCGGTGAAAAATACCTTGGTCAATGACGACTCCGACACCTCTGTCGAGTTGAATTTCCAGAACATGAAAGATTTCGAGCCGGAGCAGGTGGCGCGGCAAATACCGCAACTACGTGCCCTGTTGGCCATGCGCAACCTGCTGCGCGACCTCAAGTCGAACCTGTTGGACAACGCTACCTTCCGTCACGAGCTGGAACGCATCCTCAAGGATGATGCGCTGAGTGACGAGCTCCGAGCCGAATTGGCCGCTCTGGCTCCACAAGAAGATCGTTAATTCCCTATTGCTGGGCATACCGATGCCACTGGCAACGCCGGGCAGAACCTCCAGTTGTCCCGCGCCCGCGCCTCTGCAGTGCGTGACTGGATGCAACGCATGGGAGACATCCCCGACAGTTGCTTTGCTGTCCAGGGGTTCGCAGCCAGCCAGCCGATCACCAGCAATGACACCGAGTCCGGGCGAGCGGCCAACCGTCGTGTCGATATCCGTCTAGTGCCGGAAGTTGGGGCCTGTGGGCAGCCCACTGTCGGGGCGGATAATGGGCAACCTTCATGAAGTGCCATCGCCAATCATCAGCAAGAAGGAACATTTTCCCCTACACCGATATCAAAACCACAGGGACCCTCTGCACCCAAGGTCCTCAGAGAGGTGCTTATGAAGCCTGATCACAAACCATCCGACCCATCGGACCCTGCCGCCCAAGAAAGCATCGACCATGGCGAGCTGGGCGCCGGAGGGCGGACCGCCAAAGACAAACCCGACCCCTCCGACCCACACAATGAGGGAGGGGCGGACCCTCTTAAACACCTGATCGAAACGGCCGATGCCGTTCGGCGCGGTAAATCGGACCCCATGTAATATCCCCAAGCCCGGCCATTGGTCGGGCTTTGCAATTTATGACCTGCAAAGCACAAAATGACCGTCTAGTCTGAATCGCCGTCATGACCGATATTTTTCAGGCAATCAGGTGCTTGCCGGTATCGGCCAACTGCCAGAGGGATCCATTGATGGGCGAACATTACCTGGAACATGAGGAGGAATTTCCGATAAACAGTGTCGTGCACTGTGGTCAGACCCCGTACAAGGTTGGATTCGAAGGCGCGACGATTGACGAGTCGCCAGGCAAGCATCAATCGAGCATGCCGCCAGGGAAGTTCAGGAACAAGTTCCTGCCCAAGGTGACTGTTCACCCGAAAAAAAATAGTTGAGCAAGCAAACCCCGCCATCTGGCGGGGTTTTTCTGTCGGGTCGCACAGATCGGCTAGCGAGTCATGAGTCAATTGGCAGCAAAAGCTGTGCACCCTGGTTGCGCACATTGCCCACGGCCTTGTCGACCCTGAACCAGTCGAAGGTTTCGGACGGTTCTCCCTGTAACAGCACAACCTGTTCGGCGCGCTCTCCGGGGGTTGCGGGGTCCAGCCATTCACGGGCCAGCTCGGGCGCCAGCACCACCGGACGCCTGTCGTGGATATCGACCATGCCGCCGGCGCTGTCTGCCGTGATGATGACGAAGCCGTCGCTCTCCTGTTGTTCGCGGCCGGCGGTGGCGTACTGGCCGATGGCCGCGCAGAGGATGGGCGCACCGTCCTGGCGGCGGATGTAGTAGGGCTGCTTCTTCGGATCGCCCTCGTCGACCCATTCATACCAGCCGTCAACCGGCACGATCGCACGATGTGGCCAGATGGCCCTGAAGAAGGCGCCATGGGCGACCTTCTCGACCCTGGCGTTGATCGGTGGGGCACGATCCCCGGCCCAGTGCGGCCGCCATCCCCAGCGCACCAGGTCGGCGTGGAGAATATTATCGGCAAGATGGAGGAGGGCGAGCGGGGTCGATGGTGCCGCGTTGTAGCGCTCCAGCGGTTGCTCGCCGACGGCGTTGGCCAAGGCATTGGGCATGCTCAATGCCTCGACGAAGTCATGGATGCCGCGGTATTGCGAAAGCCTTCCGCACATCGGCCTGTCCTCGGAACAGAGGAGAAAGCATAGCACCGGGGCTGTGCTTCACTTAACGGTGAGGAAACCTGTTCAATCGGTTTAAAAGGGAGGTGTCCATGGATACTGACCCACGGTACGAATGCAGCGTTCGATCGGCTGGCCCATCGACTCCAGACCCCGAACCCCCTGAGGATGATCCAGACTCGATCGAGGAGGAGCCAGAGGAACCGCCGCAAACCTGGAAGCATCCAGATGATGGCAAGAGCCTTTCGGATCTGGACGAAGAGCGCCCGCTCAAGCCCTGAAAGGCGGTTCATGAAGGGCACGAGGGCCGGCCCTGCAGTTCGATGTTTTCGATCAGGCGAGGGCCAAGGAAAAGTCTTTGGCCCCTCCGCTGACAATCCCCCTCAAGCCGGTGCGGTGACGGTAGGACGCCCCGGCTTGCGCAGAGGCTCCAGCCGCGACCCGGTGTAACGCGATTCGCGGGACAAACGCCAGCGCCCGAACAACCCATACACATGCGTGACCCGGCCTTGTTCCTGATAACCCATGCGGATATGCAGTTTGAGGGCCGGGATGTTACGCGTCTCGCAGACATCCACCACCCGTGTGCAGCCCTGCGCGCGCATGGCTTCCCACATGTTCACCTGGGCGTCGACCGACAGGCAGGTGCCAAAGTAGTGGCGGATTCCCTCGCCGCCGAACGCGAAGAACTCACCCGGCTTGATCGGGAACTTGCAGCCGTAATAATGACGATCATGGTAGTCGCGTGTACTGCCCCAGACAAAGGCGACAGTGTCCCCCTGAGCATCGAGGTACATGTGTCCGGTGTGACCTTCGGCGGCGAGTTCGCGCATGGTCTGCACCCGGTCGCCAAAGTACCTGGCGAAGGCCTTGACGTTCTCCGTATCAATAACCACCAGGCGTAGAGGCGCATAGGGTCTGAGTTTGTGTGGGGGAATCGGACTGAGCAGGTCGCGTTCCATCCATAACAGCTCCCAATGGAAAAAAACATGGCGCTCGAACAGTTTCTTCAACTCGCGGCGCAAACCTCTTTGCTTGATCCGGACACTGAGCTTCTTCAATGGGCTCATGTTGTCTCCTGGTTGGGCTTGTTGTTGTGTAGGGCAGCAAGGGTAGCTATGTTTTGGCGAGACTCGTGGCGGATTGTTGGTGGTGCCTGGTCAAACTCTTTGAATGGGTATAGATCAGCGCGGCTGTTCCGTGCCAAAAAGCTAGCGCTGTTTTGTTTCAAGTTGTGTCAAGAATTGCTCGCGGAGCCGGAGTTGATGGCTGGAGACCGCCGCACAGCCTTCTTCGTTTGCGCAAGGGGCAGGCCCCTCCTGACTCTGGACGGGCTGCCCGATAGGCCTTGGCGGTCTTGCACTTATTTGGGGAGCTCGTTGAAGCTGCAGTATTCTTCCCAGCTCATACCAAGCGCTTCGGCGACATCTCGGTGGGTTTCGATCCGCATCGCGTGAAGCTCTTCCGGGCTTTGCGCGATCAGCTGCAATGCCAGCTCCCAAGGCTCCAAGCCTTGTTCTTGGGCCTCATCTTCAAACGCCCATTCGATCTGCTGTTTTTGCTCTTGTGGGCTCAGCGCCTGAATTTCTTCCAGCAGAGCGGGGTTGGCGGCCATGAACTTCTCTATCGCGGCTGCATGCCTTGACTCTTTTGCAATCATTTCGTTCTCACTTATCAAAAAACGCTCAGGGCGCTGTGCCTCCAACGCCTTCGGGCGTCGCTGCAGTCGGGGGCATTGTAGCGGCCCATTCAATGAGACATATAGCCCTACCGCAACCAGGCTGGATTAAACTGCCAGTGCCAGCCTCAATTCTGTTGCGCACAAATACCGGCCAACTGTAGCGCTGTGCCTGCCGGCCAATCCGCTACTGTAAGCCCGTAGCCCGCCACCTCTGGATAACACCATGCTGTACTCAGTCGATTTGCTCTCGGCCTTTGCGTTGTTCGCATTCGTCTCCTCGATCACGCCAGGCCCCAATAACACCATGTTGCTGGCCTCGGGCGTGAACTTTGGTTTCAGGCGCTCGATCCCCCATGCGCTGGGTATCAGCGTCGGCTTCATGGTCATGGTCGTGGCGGTCGGGCTGGGCCTGGGCGAGGTGTTCAAGGTCGTGCCCATGTCGTACACGGTACTGCGTTACATGGGGGCGGCTTATTTGCTCTATCTGGCCTGGAAAATCGCGACTTCGGGCCCTGTCTCGCAAGAACTGGGCAGCACCAGCCGGCCGTTGGGCTTCTGGGGCGCGGCAGCGTTCCAGTGGGTAAACCCCAAGGCCTGGATCATGGCCCTCGGCGCGATCACCACCTACACCCCGTCCCAGGGCTACTTCGTCAATGTCTTTATCATTGCGCTGGTCTTCGCCATCATCAATCTGCCCAGCGTCTGCATCTGGGCCGGCTGCGGCAGTGCCTTGCGCAATGTGCTGCGCAACCCGCGCTGGCTGCTGGCATTCAATTTGCTGATGGCGGCATTGCTGGTGATGTCGCTGTATCCGCTGATGTTGGACCCTGCGTAGGAAGCGTCATCGGCGGTTTTAAGAATCGTCTGAATGGCATCCATAGTGGATCGCTCTAAGCTCTCAACTGTTCGCCCAGTGCCATGGCTCTTTACCAGCGCATGGATTGCCGAGGCCATGGCACTGGACGGACCTTTTCGCATCAGACAAGCTTGCGACGATGCAAAGGACAGCCTGGAAAACTCTTGTCGTTGAACCTGCCCATCGAATCCCTGCTTTGACAGCAGGCGCGACTACTGCACCGACGGGCATGCAGTGCCGGTTCCGCGACTGGCCTGGCTGATCGCGTCGGCCAGCCGTTTCACGTTGTTCTGGTGGGCCGCCACCAGGTCGTCGATGGTTGCACCGGCTGGGGTTCGCAAGGACGTCCGACAGGTCATTTCTTTGATAGTGTTACCGGGCCCCAGGCTGCGCAAGCGCCATTTTGCTTCAACCAGGGCGTACTGCCCTGGCACCGAATCGAAGCGTTGTACCTCGACCCGCAAGGAGGCCTTGCGCGGCGATACGCTGCTGTTCAATTGCTCGGCCAGTGCACTCTGTAACTCATCGGAAAGGCTCGCGCCCCACCATTCGGTCTCGAGAATCGCCAGGCCGCTGTTGCCCTGACGAACGACGATCTGCGTCCGATCGACCTGGGCCGGCACGGTTATCCGCTCTATCTCGATGTCGGCGCTGGCGCCCTGTTGTGCGTTGCCGAACTGGGTCGGGGTCAGGGTGTGGTAATGAACCGGGTCGCTGCGACAGGCCCCCAGCAGCAGGAGCACGCTCAGCAAAGGTAGTTTCAGCGAAAGTGGCATTGGGCCAACTCCTGTAGTCATTCGCGCGAAGAGGGTTGCAGGTTCAGCGGCACTGCGTCTTTCGGGCGGCCGCGCAGCAGGGATTCGGGATGCCGGCCAAGGTAGTCGGACAGATCGCGCAGGGAGCGCGAGGTGCGGCTCAGTTCGTTGACGACGTCACCCAACCGTTCACGCTGCGGCGAGTCGTCGGCGAGGGTCGAGTTGGCCGACTGCAGGGTCTTGCTGACATCCTGCAAGGTGCTTTGCACGCCTGGCAAGGTCTTGCCGTTGAACTGGGCGAGGCCTTTGCGCAGTTCGACCAGGCTGGTATCGAGATTGTTGGCGATACGCTCCAGGGGCAGTTTGTTGAACTTGTCGACCATTGCCTGCAAGCGTTCCTGCAGTTGTTCCAGGCTTCCCGGAATGGTCGGGATCATCAGTGGCCGTTGCGTGACATCGAACGCGACTTTTTCGGCTTTTGGATAGAAATCCAGGGAAACGTACAACTGACCGGTCAACAGGTTGCCGCTGCGTGCCTGCGCCCGCAGGCCGTGCTCGACAAAGGTGCCGATGAGCCGGGCGCCGGCTGCTTCGTCGTTGGGGTCGTGCTTGAGGACCTCAAGCATCTTGATGTGTGCCCGCCCCAGGCGCTTGGGATAAATCACGATGCCCACGTCCACCGGAAAGCTCTGGCGTTTTTCGTCGAAGTCCAGATTGACCGAGACGACCCTGCCGATTTCCACGCCGAGGAATTCGACGGGTGCATCCACCTTCAGCCCGCGCATGGCCTGGTCGAAGCGCAGGCTCAGGTATTGCGCCTTGCCGCTGGGAGGGGCAAGGGCCGTCAGTTCGTCCTCGAACAGGTCGAAGGCCTTCTTTTCGGGCGCGGGTTGATCGCCGGAGCTGTACTCCGGTGCGCGAAAAGCGATACCGCCGAGCAGCATCGAGGACAGTGACTCGGTCCTGACCGAGAAGCCATCGGCGCCCACGCCGATATCGACACCGCTGGCGTTCCAGAAACGGGTGTTTTCGGTGACATGGACGTCATTGGGAGCGTTGACGAAGACTTCGATATTGACGCCTTTGCCGTCGGCATCCAGTGCGTAGGCAACCACCTGGCCGACCGGGATCTTGCGGTAGTAGACCGGTGAGCCGATGTCCAGCGAGCCGAGGTCCGGGGTATGCAGGACGAAGCGCTTGCCCGGTTCGCCATAGGTGATGGGCGGCGGCGTTTCCTGGCCAATGAATTTGTTGGTGCGGTTATCGGAATGGCCGACATCGGCACCGATGAAGTCGCCGGACAGCAGCGTATCGATCCCGGAAACACCGCCCGCGCCGATGCGCGGCCGCACGACCCAGAACACCGAGTCCTCGCGGGTAAAGGATTCGGCCTGTTTGGCCAGTTTCACCGTTGCGTTCACGCTCCTCTGGTCTTCGCTCAATTCGACATCGGTGACGTGGCCAATCACTACATTGCGGTATTTGACCTCGGTCTTGTTGGCCGTCAGGCCTTGACCGGTCTTGAAGGTGATCGTGATGATCGGGCCCGCCTGCATCCTGTTATGGACGACCAGAGAAATCCCGACCAGCACCGCGACGATGGGCACGATCCAGACCAGCGAGACACTCCAGCGGCGGGTCTTGATATTCGAATGGCCGGGCTCGGAATGCCCGTCAGCGGCTTCTTGCTTCATCCATGACCTCCTCGGATTGTCGGGTTTCCCAGATCAGGCGCGGGTCGAAGCTCATCGCCGAAAGCATCGTGAAAACTACGACCAGGCCGAAGAACAAGATGCCTGGGCGGGGTTCTATGTCGGCCAATGCCTGGAACTTGACCAGCGCCGCCACCAGAGCGACCACTATCACGTCCAGCATCGACCAGTAACCAATCACTTCGACGAAACGGTACAGCTTCGAGCGTTGCTTGCAGGCCCACTGGCTGCCGCGTTGCACGGTGACCAGGAGCAGGGTAATAGCGACGAACTTGGTCGCCGGCACGGCGATGCTGGCAATGAATATGATCGAGGCAATGTCCCAGGCCCCGGCTTCCCAGAATTCCACCACGCCGGTCATGATGGTGCTGTCGGCGCCGCTGCCGAGCATGTGGGTGTTCATCACCGGCAGAAGGTTGGCCGGAACGTAAAAGATCAGGGCGGCGAGCATGTAGGCCCAGGTTCTTGCCACCGAATTGGGCTTGCGTGCATGCAAGGCGGCGCCGCAGCGTGGGCATTCGCCGGGCTGGTCGGTCATGTCGCAAGCGAGCCCGCAACTGTGGCACAGGCAAAGGTTCATTTCGCTGGCCAGCGGTGGCGAGTTCATAGGGTGTTCCACAGATCACGGACGTCGCGTCCGGCGATCTTGATCAGCAATATGCTCAGGGCGGCAAGGGCGATCAGGCCGATGCCCGGCACTACGTCGAGCAGCCCGGCCAGTTTGATGACCGCGACCATCGCTCCGAGCAGGCAGACTTCGAGCATGCTCCAGGGCCTGAGCGATTCGAGCCAGCGCATGCACCAGGCAAACCCCGGCGAGCGTTTGGCCGCCCAGGCGAAACTCAACACCCAGATCAGCAGTACCAACTGAATGCCTGGGGCGATGATGATGGCGATGGCGGCCACCAGGGCAATGAAGGTGATCGGCCCATCGCTCAGGGCCAGGACCGAATCCCAGAGGGTTGCGGAGTTCTTCAGGCCTTGCATGCTGATGCTCATGACCGGGTAGAAATTGGCGAAGGTCCAGATCACCGCGGCGGTGAAGGTCAGGGCCAGGCGTTGTTCCACCGACATGCTGCTATAGCGCTGAATGACCGCGCCACAGCGAGTGCAAAAGGCCGTTTGATGCTTGGCGAGGGCGACGGGCTCATAGACGCAATCGCAGTGTTCGCAAATGATCAACCGATCGGTCTTCGCCATGATTAATGCTCGGTGAGAGGCTATGAAAGTCAGCTGACTCGATAGATCAATATAGAAGTGCGGCGAAATTGAGCAAATTTATAGTCCGGGCATCGGCTTTTTATAGTGGGTTGGCGCGCTTTGCGTACCGGATCTTGGGCTATAACTAGTTTGCGTGATCACCTTCTCGCTGGAGCTTAGGTGACGGTTGGCAACTAACGGGTCTTGTTTTTTCATGCAGTCCGGGTGGCGTGTCGCGCCCATGACAACCAAGGAGCTTCAGAATGAAAGTTGCATTTTTGATGGGCTCTCTGTTCATGGCGTCTGTCGCCGTTACAGGGTGTTCGAGCAAGTTGACCCAGCCAGACGAATACTCCGGGTTTCTCAAGGATTACAGCCAACTCAAGGAGGGCAAGTCGCCTTCCGGCGCACCGGTGATGCGCTGGGTCGATCCCAAGCTGGACATCAATAAATACAGCAAGGTCTACATCGAACCGAGCCAGCTCTACCCCAAACCCCAGCCCACCGAGAGAATTCCGCAATCGACCTTGAACGGCATCACCACCTACTACGACCAGGCGCTCAAACGCGAACTGGGTAAATCCTTGCCGCTGGCAACTTCGCCCGGGCCTGGCACCATCGTCATGCGGCCGGCGATTACTGCGGTCAGCAGCAAGACCGAAGGCCTGAAGCCCTACGAAGTTATTCCGATCGCCCTGGTGGCTGCGGCCGTCAGTACAGCAACGGGCATACGCGACCAGGAAACCGATATCGGCACCGAAGCGGTCTTTCTCGATGGCCAAACCAATCAGGTGATCGCTCAAGTCGTGCGCAAAGGCAGTGGCAAGCCATTGGAAAACACCTCGCAAGTCATGAAGGCAGATGATGTGAAGAAGGTGATCGACGGTTGGGCCGCTGACCTCCATCAGTCCTATCTGAATCTCAAGGCCAAGTAAGCGCCCGCAGCGCAATGCCTGCCATGATCAGGACCGAAAACCGCTAGTCTGTCAGGGTATTCGGGATGATCATGGTGGCATGAACCTCGACCACGACATCTGCTACCGGGCCCTGGCCAGCCGCGACGCTCGTTTTGACGGGCGCTTTTTCATCGGCGTCAGAACCACCGGCATCTATTGCCGGCCCATCTGTCCCGCGCCCACGGCGAAACCGGAAAATACCCTGTTCTTCCCGACGGCTGCTGCTGCCCAGGAGGCCGGTTTCCGCCCCTGCCTGCGTTGCCGGCCGGAAGCGGCGCCCGACTCCGGGGCGTGGCGCGGCGTGTCGAATTCGGGCTACTCCAATACCGTTTCCAGGGCGCTGGGCTTGATCGAGGCGGGTGTACTGGACGAGCGCGGGGTAGCGGCACTGGCCGAGCGCCTGGGGGTTGGCGAGCGCCAGCTGCGGCGGTTGTTCGCCGCTCATGTCGGGGCCTCGCCCCTGGGCGTGGCGCAGACTCGCCGCGTGCTCCTGGCCCGGCAGCTGCTGCACGAGACCGGCATGCCCATAACGGATATCGCCTTCGCTTCGGGCTTTGGCAGCATCCGCCGGTTCAACGAAGTCTTTCAGCAACTTTATGGACGCCCACCCAGCGCCTTGCGCCGTGGCGCGCAAGCCGGGCAACCCCCGGTGGCGGGCGAGGGCGTGACGCTGCTGTTGCGCTACCGGCCGCCCTATGACTGGCAGGCAATGCTGGACTTTCTCTCGGCGCGGGCCATCGTCGGTGTCGAGTGTGTGGTCGACGGCGTCTATTCGCGCAGCATCGGGATCAATGGCGTGCAGGGTACCGTTGCGGTGCGTCAGGCCCAGGGCAATGCGCTGGCCGCGACCATCCGCTTTCCCCGGTTGACCGCGTTGCCGGTGATCATCGCCCGATTGCGCCGGGTGTTCGACCTGGCCGCAGACCCGGAGGCCATCGAGCGGCAACTGGCGGCCGATCCCCTGATGGCCAGGTTGATCGAGGCGCGCCCGGGGTTGCGCGTACCGGGTGGCTGGGACGGTTTCGAGCTGGCCCTGCGCGCGGTGCTGGGGCAGCAGATTACCGTGTCCGGAGCGATGAAACTGGCCGGCAAGCTGGTGGCAAGGTTCGGGCAACCGTTGCGCCAGCTGGATGGGCATCCATCGGGGCTGACCCATGTTTTTCCGGAACCGGCGGACTTGATCGGCGCAGACTTGATGAGCCTGGGCATGCCACGCTCGCGCAGTGCGACGTTGACGGCGGTCAGCGAGGCATTGGTCGCCGATCCCGGCCTGTTCGACGCCGGTGCCTCACTGCAGGATGCCGTTGCAAGGTTCTGCCAACTGCGCGGGATAGGCGACTGGACGGCGCAGTACATTTCCCTGCGGCAACTGCGCGAACCCGACGCCTTCCCGGCAGGAGACGTGGCGTTACTCAAGGCCCTTGGGTTGCTCGAGGGCACTGCAGCCACTTCTCGGCAAATGCTCGCCAGGGCAGAGGCCTGGCGGCCATGGCGGGCTTACGCGGCCCAGCACTTGTGGACATCACTGGCGGCTACCGAGGCAAGCCCTGTCCCGGGTTGAGGAAGTACGCCGGACACTTTGTCGCAGGACCTCCTGGCCGCCGGAGGAGCCCCTGCGGGGCTCCAGCGCAGCCTGCGGCAGCGGCTACATCGGCTCGGCGTACCTCGGTGGGCGTAGCCGCTGCCGCCAGGCTGCGCTGGAGTCCCACAGGGGCTCCCTGGCGATCTTGAGATCTCGTGCACGTGGTCGCAGCCTGATGGCAGCTGCTACAAAAAATCGATATGCAAGAGCTATCGCTGGGGCAAATGCCTCAAAGGTTGCGGCTATGCGTCAGAGAACTATCGAAATTCACGAGGGATTAGCCGATACTTCAGGACTTCGATAATCTGGCGTGGCAAGCGGCAATTATTTGTCAACCTGGGCATCCAGGTCTTTTTCAAGGTTAGAGGGCATCATGAGCGACGAAAGCATGAATTGGGAAACGCTGGGTTTCGACTACATCAAGACAGATCTGCGCTATCTGTCTTACTGGCGTGAAGGAAACTGGCAGGAAGGCGTGCTTACCGAAGACAACATGTTGCATCTCAGTGAAGGGTCCACGGCACTTCACTACGGCCAGCAGTGCTTCGAAGGCCTGAAGGCCTATCGCTGCAAGGACGGCTCGATCAACCTGTTCCGCCCTGACCAGAACGCACTGCGCATGCAGCGCAGCTGTGCCCGGCTGCTGATGCCTGCGGTCCCGGTCGATGCCTTCATCGAAGCCTGCAAGAAGGTGGTGCTGGCCAACGAACGTTTCATCCCTCCGTATGGTACGGGCGGCGCGCTGTATCTGCGTCCATTCGTCATCGGCGTCGGTGACAACATTGGCGTGCGTACCGCCCCGGAATTCATTTTCTCGATCTTCTGCGTACCGGTAGGGGCTTATTTCAAGGGTGGCCTCAAGCCCAACAACTTCCTGATCTCCACCTACGACCGCGCGGCGCCCAACGGCACCGGCGCTGCCAAGGTCGGCGGCAACTATGCGGCCAGCCTGATGCCGGGTGCCGAAGCCAAGGCTGCGCATTTCGCCGACTGCATCTACCTCGACCCGCAATCGCACTCGAAGATCGAGGAAGTGGGCTCGGCGAACTTCTTCGCCATCACCCACGACGATGAGTTCGTGACACCGAAGTCGCCATCGGTTCTGCCAGGGATCACGCGCCTGTCGTTGATCGAACTGGCCCAGAGCCGGCTGGGGCTGAAGGTGATCGAGGGCGACGTGTTCGTCGATCAGCTCGCTCGATTCAAGGAAGCGGGCGCCTGCGGGACCGCCGCCGTGATCACGCCGATCGGCGGGATTCAATACAATGGCCAGCTGCATGTCTTCCACAGCCAGGAAGACGTCGGGCCCATCACCCGCCGTCTCTACAATGAACTGACCGGCATCCAGTCCGGCGATATCGAGGCTCCGGCCGGCTGGATCGTGAAGGTCTGATCGGCGCGCGACTTTTTCAATAACCGGTCATTTCCAGGTAGCCGCGCCCACCGGGGCTACCTTTCAGGCGCACCGGTCCTTCCCAGTAGGGAAACGAGGTCCCCATCCAGGCGTGCTTCTGGATGGCCTCGACTTCTACATCCACGTTGTGATCGGGAACCTGAACCTGCCAGCGGGTTGGTACCTTGCGGCCGTTTTCCTGGCGCGTCCATTCCTGCTCGCGAAGTAGAATCTGTTCTCCACGCAATGCTTTGGTGCGGCCGTCTGCGCTGATCCAGGTGCCGGCACGGTAGTGCTGGCCATCGGTCTGGCGGACCTGGAACAACATCAGCTTGGCGCCACTGTCCAGATGCAGGGAGAACCAGTCCCAGCCATGCTGTTCTGCAGTCAGCGGCTGGCTACTCCATTCTCGGTCCAGCCAGGCCTGTCCGGTGACCGGATAACGCTGGCCACTGCGCTCGATCTCGCCGCTGACCCGGTAGAACGGCTGGCTGTAATACCAGGACGCCTGTCCCTGCCCGGATTTGACGCTGTAGCCCTGGTCGCCATGCAGCACCAGCGGGCCGTTGCTGTCCAGTTGCAAGCGATAGCGGAAGTCCTTGCCGGAGGCCTGCATCTGTAAATGTTCCAGCCCCTCGCCGGATGTACTGTGCAGCGACCAATCATCGATCCAGGCGCGGAAGGGGTGCGCGTCGACGCCTGCCTGGCCGATGCTGCCACGGGCCAGAGCCTCGCTGCGCTGGTGGCCGAACGGGCTGCTCAGGCCGGCATGCCCCATCCATAGGTTGGGGCTGCCCCAACCGGGGGTTACCGGACCCGGGCGCAGCGCCGAGCGGAACAGCGTCCATTGCACGCCCCAGTCGCGTCCCTGCTCGTCGGTGAGGTTGGCGGTGATGTACCACCATTCGATGCGAAAGCCGTCATGGGGTCCATGGTCGGCCGGGAACAGCAATGGTCGCCCGCGTTCGACCTGGGCGAAAGCAGCGGCGCTCTGGCCGAGGCCGGCGAATCCGCTCCGGGGTGCAGGCGCCTCGTCACAAGCCCCCAACAGCAAGGCGACGCCAAGGGCGACGAAAAATCTAAGGTTCATCGGCGAACTGCCTCAACAGGTCGGCCGGCGTGCGCCGTGCCAGTTGCCAGAGCGGCCCGGCGGCGGCGAGCAGGCTGGTGAGCAGGCCGAGCAGGCCCAACTGCAACAGTTGTCCGGCAAAGACATGCAGCGGCAGGCGCCAGCCGAAGGCCTGCACATTGACCACTGCCACCAGGCACCAGGCCAGCAGCAGGCCCAGGGGCATCGCCAATAGCACGGTCAGGCTGGCCAGCATCAGCGTCTGCCCCAGGCCCAGCCAGACCAGCCGCGTGCGATCGACGCCCAGCGCCCAGAGCGGGGCCAGTTGCCCCAGGCGGCTTTGGCCCAGGGTCAACAGGCTGATGAACAGGGCCACGCCGGCGACGCCCAGGGTCAAGGCGTTGAGTGCGGCGGTGGCGGCAAAGGTGCGTTCGAACACTTCGGTCGACCAGCGTTTAAGCGTGGCCTGGTCGGTCACCCGCGTGCTGTCCAGGCCGAAGCGTTGCTCAAGCTGTTGCTTGAGCCCGGCGACCTGTGCCGGTGCCATGCGCACGCTGATATTGCTCAGGCGCGCCTCGGGCCAGTGGCGTCGCAACCAGTCGGCGTTGACCAGCACATGACCCTTGGGGTTGCCATAGTCGGCGTACAGGCCCACTACGGTCAGGCGCTGTTCGGCCATGCCGCCGGGCAGCAGCAGGTTGTCGCCCAGCTCCAGCTTGAGCCGTCGTGCCAGTTGCTCGCTGAGCATGACGCCTTGTCCTGCGGCCAGCTGCGACCAGGCGCCGGGCTGTTGCTCCAGCAACGGCCACTGCTGGCGATAGCCGGGGTGGTCGACGATGCCCTGCACCTGCACCGGCCAGCCCTGCAGGCGCAAGTCGACACGCCACTGTGGCAGGACCGCAGTGACGCCAGGCCGGACTTCGAGCCAGGTGCTGATTTCCAGCGCCTGCGCGGTTTCACGTGGTGACAGGTAGAGGTCGGCGGACAGGCGCTGGTCGAGCCAGCCGACGAAGGTCTTGCGAAAGCCCTCGGTCATGCTGCCAACCCCGACACTGGCAGCCAGCGCCAGCAGCAGGGCCATCAACGCCAGTGCCAGGGCCGGCAGTTGCTGGCGGCTGTCGGCAACGAACCACTGCGCCAAGGGGCCACGGCAAAACCGCGCCAACCCCGCCAGCGCTGCATCCAGCAGGGCCGGCAGCAACAACGCCGCCGCCAGCAGCAGGGCGGCCAGCATCACAAAGGCCACGAGCAGGCTGTCGCCCAACTGCCAGCAGGTAATGGCCAACACCACCAGGCCCACGGCCAGCAGCGCCTGGCGCCGCAACCATCGGCCCTGGGCCAGACGCCAGGCTTGCGGTTGCGCCAGTGCCAGCAGCGGCAAACGCGCGGCCCGAGACAGGCTGCTGCAGCCGGCCACCAGCGCGCCGAGCAGGCAGATTGCGATCCCGGCCAGCCACCAGTGAGGCGACAGGCTCAATTGCCCGGCGACTTGCGCGCCATACAAGCCCCGCAGGCTGGCAGCGACATCGGGCAACAACAGGCTGGCCAGCAGATAACCGCTGGCCACCCCGGCCAGGCCGCTGAGCAGGGCGAACAGGCCCAGTTCCACCACCAGCGCGCCGATCAACCCGCCCAGGCTGACACCACAGGCGCGCAGGGTACGCAGCAGACCGCGGCGCTGCTCCAGGGCCAGGCCAATGGCGGCATGCACGATGAACAGGCCGACGAGAAACGCCAGTAGCCCCAGGGCAGTGAGATTGAGATGAAAACTGTCGGTCAGGCGCTGCAGGTCGTCGCTGTCGGCCGCCGGCTGCAGCTGCAATAGCAACGCCAGTTCGCTCGGCAGTGCTGGCAGACGGGCTGCGAAATCCTTGGGGAGCAGCAGGCGCGAGACCTGCCCCGGTGCCTGCAGCAGCGCCTGCGCATGGCCAATGTCGACGACGATTACCCCGGGCGCCAGTTGCGCTTGCACCTGCAAGGGCGGTAAACGCTGGCCGTCGCCGCTGAGCGCTCGCTCGCCCGGTTGCAGGCCGAGGCGCTGCAGGGTATCGGGGGCGATCCAGGCCTGACCCGGCATGCCGATGAATGCTTCGAGGTCGAACGAGTCGCCGGGCTGCCCGGCGATCGAGGTGCCTTGCGGCAGGGTCAGTGGCTCGATGCCGAGCAAGCGGACGCTGATCGTCTCCTGGCCGGCAAAGCGCAGGCGATCTTCGAGTACCGGCGAAACCGGCCAGCCGCTACGGCGCAGCTGCACATACGCCGCCTGGTCGAAACGCTCGCCGTGGCGTGCCACCAGGTGTGCCTGAGCGGCGCCTGCCAGCACCGCGCTGGCGCGCTCGTAATCGGCCCGGGCCTGGCTGTTGAGCGCCTGCACGCCCGTCCACAAGGCCGTGGCCAGCCACAGGCCGGTGAGGATGCTGCCGCACTGCAACGGATGCCGCCGCCAGTGGCTCAGCAGCGCCAGCAGGGCGACCCGCAGCATGCCCATCAGGCCTCCCGGGGCTGTATGCAGCCCAGGTGCAGGTACAGGCGGTGGTCCAGGCGCGATGCCAGGCGTGCGCTGTGGGTGACCATCAATAAACTGCTGCCGGTCTCGGCGACCAGCTGCAGGAACAGGTCGAGCACCGCTTCGCTGCTGGTTTCATCCAGATTGCCGGTGGGTTCGTCGGCCAGTACCAGCGACGGCCTGGCCGCCAGCGCCCGGCCGATCGCCACGCGCTGCTGCTGGCCACCGGACAGTTGTTCGGGATAACGCTCAAGCAAGGACGCCAGCTCCAGACGCCCAGCCAGATGATCCATCCAGGCCGGGTCATGCCGCCCGGCCAGGCGCGCCTGGAAGGCCAGGTTGGCCGCCACGTCGAGACTGCTGATCAGGTTGTACTGCTGGAACACCAGGCCCATGCCTTCGCGTCGCCAACGCGCCAACTCGGCTTCGCTGCGCCCTTGCAGGGGTTCGCCGTCGACCAGAATGCGTCCGCTGTCGGCACGCTCGAGGCCGGCGATCAGATGCAGCAGAGTGCTTTTGCCGCTGCCCGATTCGCCCATGAGCGCAAGGCTGGTGCCCGCCTCCAGCTGCAGATCGACCCCGCGCAATACCGGCAGGCTGCCTTGGGCAGTGATGAACGACTTGCGCACATTCTCGACGACCAGCATGTGCGGAAACTCCTTCACGGTTGAAAGAGAAGAATAGCTGGAGTGAATATTGCCTGAGGCACCCTACGGATTTCCTTGAGCCGTTTTTCGCCACCTATACTCAAGTAAGCGTGCCCGAATACGTTGGACATTGCGCTTGGATAAGGCGCAGGCAACGCTGCAAAACACCCCCATGGAGCCTGTCAGGAGGAAGAAAACAGCCCATCGAGCTTTGCGGAGCAACCGGTATGAGCAGTCTCAAGTGCTTGGTTGACACCTGTCCGAAGGCGGCCGGGCTGCCACTGTCTAATCCGATCCAAGGGAGGCTGCGATCTTGAACCTGCGCTCCCTGGTCGGCACTGTCATCGTCGTCTTGATGATGGCATTGGTTGGATGTACCACACCCGCTCGCGCTCCGGCTCCAATGCCACCGGTGGTGATCTCGGAGAACACCTGGCGGCAGGTCGATCAGGAGATACTCGCCGCGGCGATCGCCGCACAAGAACCGCTCAAAGACTACGTGCGTGGCTCCATGGACGGCTGGAGGGTCCGCGTTCACGAGCGTACCGAGACCGTTTTCATACCCTGGTACACAAGCTACTGGACCCAGCAATGGATGGCCTACAGGGTAGGCTGGTACAAGCTGAGCGCAGGAAAGGATACAGATGAAGCGGTAAAACGATTGGCGGGCTATTTACAGGAGCAATACCTCGATCTCGTGCTGGACCCCGTCGCCCTGGAGCTCGACGCCGGCGTCATTATGGAGGAGGCGACGAAATACTACGTCCTGCTCCTCGCCGAGGAGCTTCAGGTCATTGCCAAGCGCCACGGTATACCACTCGATCAGTTCAATCGTCGGCTCACCGGCATTCCAGCGATTACGCTGACCGATAAAGCCCACAGCGCATCGCTTTACCAGCTGATCTACGCCGACCCGATCGAGAAGCTGCCGGCCTATGTGTCGCTGGTCGATCGGTTCCGCAAAGGCGCTGCTGCGCCGCAATCCGGTTCTTTGTCAGTGGCGCGGTGGGCCAGCGCGAAACTGGAGTCCACGCTGACCACCCGCAGTGCCGCCAGCGCCGCCGCAGCGGCGGTCGGCCGCGCAGCCGGCATGGTGATTTCCCTCGGCGCGAGCAGTTTCAGTGCCATCATGCATGAAAGCGACATACCGGAAATGGAAGCGCAGCTGCGAAAAAACCTGTACCCCGCCTTTGATTCTGAATGGCTTCGTCTGCTGAAGAACCCCGGCACCGGGGTGATGTCCGGGATCAACTACATCACTGGGCAAATCGAAGGCAAACTCGCCAAAATCGTTATACCGCAACAGGAGCCCGAACCGATCATGGGAGAAGGTGCCCCGCCGGACGAACCACCGCTTCAGGACGGGAACAGTGACGAGCAGGTTCCTGCCCAAGAGGGGAGCGCGAACGAATAAGGGGTTATGCCGAGATAAGGGGAAAATTCACTCACTTCGCCAATAACATACTGTTTTTGATTGATTTTTATTTTTTCGAACAACCAGAAGTCATTGGTAGTGGATGGGGTCCTCAGGAGGCCCGCTGACATATTGCCGTGGTCACTTCCATTTCTCCCCACCCACAGTTCTGGCACTGCCGACCGGCAGCCAACATTCCCCTCAGCTACTGCTCAACCTCTTCTGTAACAGAGGTTATGCCGAGATAATGGTTGAATTTACTAAGCCTTTTATCAAGCGGGGATAACAACTATCGTGATCGTTGACGCCGTAAGAGTGAGCCGGCCGCGTTTTCCTCGAAAGCTCCAGCCTCCTCGATATAACCGTGCACGGTGCCATCGTGCCGCCAACCGCCCTGGCGCTTGATCTCCAGAAAGTCCGCCCCGGCACGATGGGTGCTGGTGGCCAGTCCACGGCGCAGGCTGTGGCTGCTCATCTCGGGCACATACAAAACAGCCCGGCGGCTCCGGCACGGGCCGCCAGGATGGCATTCACGCTGCCCTCGTGCAGTGCCACCTCTCCGAGTACCCCCCAGCGACTGATGCGCCGGAACAGTGGCCCCTGCTCGATCTGAGCGGCATCCAACCAGCACCGTAGCGCCTTGGCTGGGCAGCAGACGCTGTCGCCGTACGGGATCGCCTTGTCCAGTCCCTCGCCCTCCTGATCGGTTTTGGAGCGCGGCAGCGTGACCCGCAGACCTTCCCGCTCCCACTGCAGATAGTGCACCTCCAGCGTGACCAGTTCGCTGCGCCGGAACGCGCCGAAGTACCCCACCTGTAGCAATGCGCTGTCACGCAGCGCCGCGAGCCCTTCGAGCGCGTCCAGATGCGTCACGATGAGTTCGAGATCCTCCAGCAGCAACGCCTTGGCTTTTTGTCGAGGACGCCCATGGACTCGCTCAATCCCGCGTAAGGTCTTGCGCACGGTGGCGGTAGCGGTCGGATCGGGGAAACCTTGATAGCGGTGCCATTGCGCCAGCGCCGTGAGGCGCAGGGCCAGGGTGCGCGGGTTCAATATTTCTGCAAAGGACAGCAGGTAACGAATCACCGCGGCTTCATCGCACGGCAGGACGCCGCCCCAGGCGAGAAAGTGGCGGATGGCGGAGCGGTAGGTACGCCGGGTGTTGTCGGAGGTCGCGGCCGCGAGAAAGTGCTGGTGTTGTTGGGCCAGCTGCTCGGCCGTGGCGAGTGTACCGGGGGTACGTGTCGGCGCAGCCGGGTCGACGAGTCGTCCTGGTGTCACCCCTTCTTCGTTATTGTTTGCCGTCATCCAGAAGTGCCTGTTTAGGCGATGTGTACTGCGGATTATAGGAGGGAATGTCGAGGGTGATCAGTTGACTCACGATAATTGCTCTTATCGTGGGTTAGTCGATGGTCTATAAGGACTGTTCTATTCTGTACTAAATGCCTTGTATTACGTTTTCCATAATATGGTACGAAAAAATCTGAGGTGGTCATGGCCCGTTCAGGCATCCTCTATGTGCATGTCGCCGCTGCCGCTGCCCACCTCGCGGCCGAGGGCCACAATCCCACGATCGACAGCATTCGTGCCGCCTTGGGTGGGACCGGCAGCAAAAGTACGATTGCGCCGTTGTTAAAACGCTGGAAGGCCGCGCACCCCGGCACGCTGGCCCAGGCCGAGCTCGGACTACCGGCGGAGCTCGTCCTGGCCCTAAAGGGCGTGTATCAAAAAGTTCAGGCGGAGGCGGCCATCCAATGCCAGCAGGCCGTAGAGGCGCACCAGGTAGAAACCGCGGCGCTGCAGGAGCAATTGCAGCAGGCCGTCGCTGAGCAGGCCGCTCTACTCGACGCTCAGGAGCAGCAGGCGCAGGCACTGGCCGTCGCCCAGGCTCGCAGCCAAGGACTAGAAGAGACCGTGCATCAACAGGAGATTGCCCTGGCCAGCCTCGACAGTGACAAGCGCGGGCTCGAACAGCGCCTGGTCGACCGCGACTCCGAAATCGCCGCACTGACCCGACAGCTGCAGCAAGGGCGGGAGCAGTTTGAACATTACCAGGCATCGGTCGCGCAACAACGCACCGACGAGCGCCAGACCGCTGAGCAACGGCAGCAGCGCCTGGAACACGAACTGGCTGAACTCCGGCAGCGTCTGCTCGCGCAGCAAACCCATCTGGGCGAACTGCATGCACAAGAACAACGCTTGGCACTGGACCACGATCGTCTGCAGAGCACCCTGCTCACGACCCAGGATACGCTTACGCAGAACCGCAGCGCGCATGATCAGATGGTGTATCAACTCACCGGGCTGAAACAAACGCATCAGGCACTGGAACAGCGCCACGGCAATGGCGAGCAGCGTTTGGCTGAAACACTGACGCGCCTGGCTGTGGTCGAGAGGGAGCGGAGCCTTCTGGCGAGACGCTTAACCCGGGCTGAAACTCAATTAACCGAAATGGCCACAGAAAAGGAACTCCTCCTGCAAGACAAAGCGGTGCTAACCAGTCAACTCGCGGAGTTTCGGACTGAGGACGACCGACCCTGACCCTTGGGATCAGTGGATCATCCCAAGGCGACCTGCATGTGTGTTGCCGTGCTGTTCAATACGGTAAGCGAATGGGCATTACAGGTTGCGTAACGGCATCCAATTATGTGGCAACAGCTCGGCGATCTGGCTCGCCCGCTGCGTCGGCAGCCGCGCCAGTACGTTCTTCAAGTATTCGTACGGATCATGCCCGTTGAGCTTGGCCGACTGGATCAGGCTCATCAGTGCCGCCGCACGTTTGCCGCTGCGCAACGACCCGGCAAAGAGCCAGTTCTTGCGACCCAGCGCCCACGGCCTTATCTGCTGCTCGGCGTGGTTGTTATCTATGGGTACCGCGCCGTCATCGAGATAGCGTGACAACGCCGCCCAGCGCTTGAGGCTGTAATCCAGAGCCTTGGCGATAGCCACCCCATCGTGCACAAGCTGGCGCTGGGCGGTCATCCAGGCATGCAACGCATCCATCGCTGGCGCGGCTTTTTCCTGGCGTATCCGTCGTCGAGCGTCAGGTGCGAGGTCGCGGACTTCATGCTCTATTTCGTATAGCACCTGGATGTAGCGCAAGGCCTGTTCGGCAAGCTGGCTTTTGTTCGTGACGTGCAGCTCGAAGAACTTGCGCCGGGCATGAGCCATACAGCCGATCTCGGTGACGCCGAGTGCAAAGCTGGCCTTGTAGCCACCAAAATCGTCGCAAACCAGTTGGCCCTTCCAGTCTTGCAGGAAAGCGCGGGCATGTTCACCCGAGCGGCTGGGGCTGAAGTCGTAAACAACCGCCTTTACGTCGGCAAACGAGCTGGTAGCGTAGGCCCAGACATAGGCGCGGTGAGTTTTCTTCGCGCCCGGCGTGAGCATCTGTACCGGCGTTTCGTCAGCGTGCACCACGTTGTGTCCAAGCACCACCTCGCGCAACGCATCAACCAGCGGTTGCAACTGCACACCGCAGGTGCCGACCCACTGCGCCAGGGTTGAGCGCGGGATGGCCAGGCCAGCCCGGGCAAAGATCTTTTCTTGACGATACAGCGGCAAATGATCACCGTACTTGGCGATCATCACCTGGGCCAGCAGGCCTGCTGTCGGGATGCCCTTGTCGATCACCTGCGCCGGAACCGGGGCCTGGATCAGGGTTTCGCACTGATCGCAGACCCACTTGCCACGGATATGGCGTTCGACGGTGAACACGCCCGGCGTGTAGTCGAGTTTCTCGCTGACATCCTCGCCGATGCGCTTGAGGGCGCAGCCGCAGGTGCACTGCGTGTTGTCCGGTTCGTGATGGATCAGGGTGCGCGGAAACTGCGGCGGCAAAGCCGTACGCTTGGGCTTTTGACGAGCCTCGGTCGGCACGGGAGCCGGTTGCAGAGCTGCAAGCTCGGCTTCGATGGCTGCGATGTCAGTGTCGATCAGGTCATCGAGCAGGCTGGCTTGATCCGGGCTTAATTGCTCGCTGCGCTTGGCAAATTTGAAGCGTTTGAGCTGCGCGATCTCGTGGGTCAGTTTCTCGATAACCGTTTGGTGACGATGGATTTGCTTGTCCATCGTCTCGACGCGCTGCATCAACTGCGCGGCCAGCGCGCGCAGTTGGTCAGGGTTTAGTTGGTCGAGATTGGAAAGCGAAGTCATGCCGCCGATTTTGCCAGAGCAGGCCAATACCGGCGATAGACTCATCGGACAATTGCGCGGCCAGGCTGGCCATGGCAGGCGTCACACGATGGAAATAGCGTCGCCCGGCCCGACTCGTTGCCAGGGCAAACCCAGCACCAGAGCGTGCAACTGCTCAGCGCCCAATTCCACGTGAGCGCCGTGTCGAGAACCCGGCCAGAAAAATTTGCCCTGGTGCAGGCGGCGGGCCGCCAGCCAGATACCTAGGCCATCGTGTACCAACACCTTGATGCGCGTGGCGCGACGATTGGCAAACAGATAAGCACAGTGCGGCTGCGCCGCACCGAACACGGCGACCACCCGCGCCAGCGCGGTTTCGGTGCCGGCGCGCATGTCCATGGGCTCCGTCGCCAGCCAGATGGAGTCGATGCGGAGGGTTGGCCGGGATTCGCGCTAAATTCGCCAAAATTAAGTTAACTTTATGATTTAACAGCTAAAAATTAGTTTTAGAGCCGGCTCACCTGTTCTCCTACGTCAACGCCTTAGTCTACGATTATCACAGTTGGTACTAGAGGCCTGCTCCAGGTTGGGTCACGGGTTTAACAGAGGAACCCCCTGTGGGACGAAACGACATCAGCCGCAGCGCCGAGCCCAAGGTCTATGGGACGCTCTAAGAGCACAGGCCTAGTCTGGGGTTGGAGGCTGGCGACCGCCGGCCTCCTGGCTCTCGTCCTGCAGGCCGGCAGTCAGGGAGCCGAGCAGGCCGCCGAGACCAGCATCCGTGCCGGTTTGACGATCTGGCCTCAGCCGAAGCCGGTACCGAAAGTCAAATTCGTCGATGGCGAGGGCTCGCCGCACACTCTGGCCGACTTCAAGGGCAAGGTGGTACTGCTCAATGTTTGGGCAACCTGGTGTGCCCCCTGCCGCTAGGAGATGCCTACCCTGGACCGGCTGCAGGCGCAGCTCGGCGGCGCCGACTTTCAGGTGCTGGCGCTCTCCATCGATGACGCCGGGACGGAGGTCGTGCGGGACTTCTACCGCGAGATCGGCATCCAGCACCTCAAGCTCTATATCGACAACAGTGGCCAAGCGATCCAGACCCTCAACGCGTTCGGCCTGCCGATCACCTTGCTGTTGGATCGCCAGGGCCGGGAGGTGGGCCGCAAACTCGGTGCCGCCGAATGGGACAGCCCGGAGGTCATCGAGTACCTGCGCGAGGTCATTGCTTCAGCCCAGAGGAATTAGTCGGCGATGAGTCTGAGTAACATCGGCATCCTGAGCGCCTTTGCTGCCGGGATGATCTCGTTCCTGTCACCCTGCGTGCTGCCGCTGGTGCCTGGCTATCTGTCCTACATCGCGGGCCGCTCGGTGGACGAACTGCAGGCCCTGGAAAGCCGGCGGAAGCGGCTCGCCGTGATCGGAATGAGCCTGAGCTTCGTGCTCGGCTTCGCGACGGTGTTCATAGCGCTGGGGGCCAGCGCAACCGCCATCAGCCGGCTGCTACTCGCCTATCGGCAGGAAACCAACCTGATCGGCGGATTGATCGTGATCGTTTTCGGGCTGTTCATGACCGGCCTGATCAACCCACGCTGGCTGCATCTGGACGTGCGCTTTGTACACCAGCTCAAATCCACGGGGGGCCCTCTGGCCGCTTACGTTCTGGGCGTGGCCTTTGCCTTCGGCTGGACGCCCTGCATTGGCCCCATCCTGGGCAGCATCTTGACGATGAGCGCCTCCAGTGGCGCCACCGGTGCCAGCGGCATCGCGCTGCTGTCCGTCTACTCGCTGGGCCTGGGGATGCCGTTCCTGTTGACCGCCCTGTTCACCAACTATTTCCTGGCCCACCTGAAGCGGCTTCGCCGTTGGAGCCGGATGATCCATATTGGTTCCGGTGTCATCCTGATCCTCATGGGCGTGACCATGGTAACCGGCCAACTTTCGGCCTTCGCTTATTGGCTTTTGGAGGTGTTTCCGGTGCTGGGCAGGATCGGCTAGCGGTGATCGCGGATTATGCTTTCATGGAAATAGGCCAAACAACGTTCATGGCCGACGACCACGCGCTATAGCTCAGCGATAACGAAGGAAAGGACATGTCAGAACTGTTGCTTGAGAACGAGCCGCTTATCCGCATCAGCTTGTTTCTCGGCATTCTTGTCACGTTGGCGGCATGGGAGGTGGCGGCGCCCCGGCGGCGGCGGGAAATTCCCCGCTTGCTGCGCTGGACCAACAACCTCGGCGTGGTCGTGATCGACACGATCCTTGTCCGCCTTACCTTCCCCGTCACTGCCACCAGGCCGGCCGCTACGATCTGCTGGCCAACTCCAGCGTGATCATAGCGGCCGGCCTGGTGGCAGTGACGGGCAGTTTGTGGCCTGACATCACGGTAGGCCTGGCCATCGCCGCCCTTTTCTTGCATTCGGCCTGGTAGGTCATTCGCGAAGCCTGGGACGAGTGGCAGCTCAATCCCGGCCCGGAAGCGGCCCAGAGGGCTGCTGACGGTTGTGCGATTGAGCCTGCGAAACCCGCAACCTCTTGTTGTACCCCGGCGTCAGGTACTGCGTCGACGTGCGCAAGCTCCAAACCCGCTTTGGTCAGTATTTGCGAGCCTGGACAACCGTCGGTCGAGCCGACGGAAGTGAAATCGTGCTGCGGCCCCAAGCAGCCCAACTAGGTTAACTACACGAGGACAGTAGGGATGCGACACTCCCGGTCACCTTTACCGCAGTGCCTCCAGGCGCTAACTGAGGAACGCCCATGAGCGAAAGAAACGCCTCAAGGCTTTGGACGTTACTACTCCTGGCTTGGCTGCTTGCGTTGGGTTCAACGCTAGCGGTGCTGTTTATTGGGGAAGTAATGGGTCAGGTGCCTTGCGTACTGTGCTGGTTCCAACGGTCCTTTATGTTCCCGCTTGCAATCATTCTGGCCATCGCCTGCTATCGCTCGGATTTTGCTGTCTGGCGTTATGCGCTGCCACTTGCGATCGGTGGCGGCCTGATTGCGCTAGGACACAGCCTGCTCTACGCAGGACTGATTCCCCAGCCGATTATGCCCTGTACCGCGACCGGCCCATCCTGCACTGACGCCAGCATGACGCTGCTCGGCTTTATTCCTCTGCCTTTGTTAGCGCTCCTTGTATTTGTGCTGATTTCTGTTCTTCTGCTTATCATTCGTCGGAGCTCCACCGCATGAACCTTCGTACGCTGGTCCTGATCATCAGCATCCTGGTACTCGCTGCCTTTGGTGCGGCTGCTGTCTTGTACTCACCAACCCCACCTCCACCAGCTCAAGCCACTGCGACGACTTCAGTTGCTCCGGCTGCTCGAACTACGGGTAACCTGGTGCGCTTCCATTCACCTGTATTTGGCAAGGCCAGTGCGCCAGTCACCATCGTCGAGTTCTTCGATCCTTCCTGCGAGGCTTGCCGCGCCTTCTAAAAGATCCTCGCGGAACATCCAGACGATGTTCGCCTGGTCTTGCGTTATACGCTGTTGCATCAAGGGTCCGAGGAAGTCGCCCGTCTGCTGGAGGCTTCACGCATACAAAATCTCTACCAGCAAGTGCTTGAGGCGGTATTGGACGCACAACCTGGCTGGCATGATGATCCGCAAGTGACCAAAGCGTGGGAAGCCGCTGCTGGAGTCGGCCTGGATCTGGACAAGGCCCGCTCGGAAATGCACTCGCCTGGCATAGACGCCGCGCTCAAACTGGACATGCAGGATGTAAAAAATCGTTGGTGTGCAGGGGACCCCGACGTTCTTCGTCAATGGGCAAAGCTTGAACGAGTTCAGCCCGCAAGCCCTGCGCCAGTTGGTGCGTGCAGAAGTCGCCAACGCCAAGGAGTGACGTCATGCGCTGGTTCGAGAACCGAATCCCACCGCCTTTGGTGGCGGCGATCTGCGCGTTGTTGATGTGGCTCAGTGCAGCCCAATGGCCTGTAGCTGAGGTGCCACTGAAGTGGCGCCTCAGCGGTACGCTATTGTTGCTCTTGACCGGTTTAGGAATATGCCTGCCCGGCGTGGTCTGCTTTCATCAGGCCAGAACCACCGTCAACCCGTTGAGGCCGCAGACAGCCTCGGCATTGGTCAGCTCCGGCATCTACCGCTACACCCGCAATCCGATGTACTTGGTCTTTGCACTGGTCCTGGCTGCCTGGACGGTGTTTCTCGCCTCACCATTCACGCTATCGGGCGTTCTGGCGTTCGTTCATGAACCATTTCCAGATCAGGCCGGAAGAGCGTGCGTTGAGTGGATTGTTCGGTGAGACATTCGATAAGTATTGCGCCCGGGTCAGGCGCTGGATCTAACGAGGCTTCAGCCGTCGCGTTGCCACTTGACATTGCTTCGGTGGCAAGGTCCAACCTTGGCATTGTGAAGAAATGCCTCAGGAGGTTGGTGATGACCAGCGCGCTCCCCGATACCACCGCTGCCATGCCCGCAGGTTCGGTCCAGCAATGGACCTTCGGCGTGGCCGGCATGACCTGCGCGTCCTGCGTGACGCGTGTCGAGAAGGCCTTGCTGAAGGTGCCGGGCGTTGCCGCCGCCAGCGTCAACTTGGTCAGCGAGGCGGCGACGGTCGAGGTGAAGGCCGACGTTGCGCTGGCGCCCCTGCTCCAGGCGGTAGTAGGCGCGGGCTATCGCGTGAAGGAAGACGAACTGGACTTGGCCATCGCCGGCATGACCTGCGCCTCGTGCGTCGGTCGCGTCGAGAAGGCCCTGTTGAAGGTGCCGGGCGTGTTGTTGGCCACGGTGAATCTGGCCAGCGAAGGGGCGCGGGTCCGGGTGGTGTCCGGCGCGGTCTCGCTGGCGGCGCTGATCCAGGCGGTAGTGGCAGCCGGCTATGAGGCCAGCGTGCCGGCAGCCGAAGAGGGACGGCTGGCGGGCCTTGCGCGTCGGCAGCGGCAATATGGACCTCCTGGTGGCACTGGGCACCAGTGCGGGCTACGGACTGTCGGTCTACCTGCTGGCGACACATGCCGGCCCCGGCGACCCGCCCCTCTATTTCGAGGCTTCCGCGGTAGTGATCACCCTGGTGCTGCTCGGCAAGTGGCTGGAGGCACGCGCCAAGCGCCACACGGGCGACGCCATTCGCGCGTTACAGGCCCTGCGACCGGACACCGCCCGCGTGCGCCGCGACGGGGTGGAGTACGAGGTGCCGGCGAATGCGCTGATCGTCGGTGACCTAGCAGTGGTGCGGCCGGGCGAGCGTGTGCCGGCCGACGGTGTGGTGCGCGACGGGCGCAGCCATCTCGACGAGTCATTGTTGACCGGCGAGAGTCTGCCGGTCGCCAAGGGCGTGGGTGATTCGGTCACCGGCGGGGCGATCAACGGCGAGGGGCTGTTGCTGATCGTGACCACGGCGGTCGGCGCGGAAAGCACGCTGGCCCGGATCATCCGCCTGGTCGAAAACGCTCAGGCGGCCAAGGCGCCGATCCAGCGTTTGGTGGATCGGGTCAGCGCCGCCTTCGTACCGGTGGTGCTGGTGGTCGCGGCCATGGCCCTGCTGATCGGCTGGTGGCTGACCGGCGAGGTGGCCGGCCCGCTGATCAACGCGGTGGCGGTGCTGGTGATCGCCTGCCCCTGTGCGTTGGGCCTCGCCACACCGACCGTGATCATGGCCGGTACCGGGGTCGGCGCGCGCCACGGCATTCTGATCAAGGATGCGGAAGCCTTGGAGATCGCGCACCGGGTGAGCGTAGTGGCCTTCGACAAGACGGCACGCTGACCTTGGGCAAACCCCAAGTGACGGCGCTGGAGGTGGCGGACGGCGATATCGCGCGCCTGCTGCAACTGGCCGCGTCGGCGCAGGTCGGCAGCGAGCACCCGCTGGCGCAGGCGCTGCTGGACAAGGCCGAGCATGAGGGCGTGGCTTTATTGCCAGCGTCCGAGGTCGCGGCATTGCCGGGGCGCGGCCTGGCGGCCTCGGTCGCAGGGCGTGCGCTGCGCCTGGGCAGTACGCGGTTGATGCAGGAACTCGGCGTGGACCTGTCGCCGCTCGCACCTTCCGCGGCGGCGTTGGCCCAGGCCGGCAATAGCGTGTCCTGGCTTGCCGACCTGTCCGAGCAGCCGCAGTTGTTGGGCCTGATCGCCTTCGGCGATGCGGTGAAGCCGACCGCACGGCAGGCTGTGGCGCGCTTGCACAAACTGGGTATCCGCACCGTGATGATCACCGGCGATAACCTCGGTGCGGCCGCCAGCGTGGCCGCGCTGCTCGGCCTCGACGAGGTGCGCGCCGAGGTGCTGCCCGGCGACAAGGCGGCCGTGGTGCAAGCGCTGAAGGCCGATGGCGCGGTAGTGGCTATGGTCGGTGACGGCATCAACGACGCGCCGGCGCTGGCGGCGGCCGATGTCGGTATTGCCATGTCGACCGGCACCGACGTGGCGATGCACACCGCTGGCATCACCCTGATGCGCGGCGATCCGGCGCTGGTGGCGGATGCCTTGGCACTGTCCCGCCACACCTACGGGCGGATTCTGAAGAGCCTGTTCTGGGCCTTCGTCTACAACCTGGTCGGCATTCCGCTGGCCGCATTCGGTCTATTGAACCCGGTGGTGGCCGGCGCGGCGATGGCGTTGTCCAGCGTCTCGGTGGTCACTTACGCCCTGTTGCTGAAGCGTTGGCGGCCGGCACTGGTAGAGCGGGACTGACTCGGTGGCTCACCGAGGAGGATAAATTAATGAACATTGGCGAAGCAGCGAGTGAAAGCGGTTTGTCCGCCAAGATGATCCGTTACTACGAACGCATTGACCTGATCCCGGCCTCACGGCGCACGCAGGCCGGCTATCGTGTCTACCGCGAGAACGACGTACAGGTTTTGCGCTTCATTCACCATGCGCGGGATCTGGGGTTCTCGGTCGAGCAGGTCCGTACCTTGCTGGAGTTATGGCGGGACCGTAATCGCCCCGACGGCGAGGTTCAGGGCATTGCCCGGACCTACATCGATGTGTTGAACGCGCGTATTGCCGCGCTGCTGGCCATGCACGATGCCCTGTCATACCTGGCCGAGCATTGCGACGACTCTGAACAACCACCTGGGCCGTTCCTGGATGACCTGCCCCCACTACCTGCCTGAAAGGAGAGCATCATGATTAGCAATAAATCCACAATGGTTCGGCTGGGCATCGGTGCTGCCATTACCCTGGTGGCTGCTTATGTCTTGTTCCCGGCTTTTCAAACTTGGATCGTGGCGAACGCGCTGATCTTGCTGTTACTGCTCTGTCCGCTGGCGATGGTGTTTTGTATGCGCGGCATGCACAAGGATGCGCCCGCTGCCGACGACACCCGGAAGGCCAAGCCGACTGAGCGCAACCCAAACGACACGCCGTGATCCGTAACGGCTTTCATGGCCCACACGTTGCCTGAGGGCATAAGCGCACCTTAATGCCTGCATTCGCTTGAGGCGAGGACGATCTCTTGGCCAACGAACACATCCGCACAGGTTCTTTCTTACGGATCAGTAATTGTACGGTCCGTTACCAGCGACTAAAATCCTTCGCATGAAACGCTACCTGCGGCTATGACTCATCTTCCTGATTAGCCTGGCGCTTCCTCTCAGCGGGATGGCGGGCATCCAGGCAGCGACAGAGCCTAGCCCGATGAAAACTGCGGGTATGGCGAAGATGGGGCAGAACTGTTGTCACGATATGAGTAGCTCTTCCAATCATGGCAAGCCCTGCAAGCCCGGTCAGGAATGCAAGCCCGGCGGCATGTTGCAAGTGGTGATCGTGAAACTCCCCGTCATGCTGCCCAGCCCCCTTGTGGTTTCCTTCTTCCGCGACTTCCTGCCTGCCCAAGCCCCTTCCGAAGTATGGCGACCGCCCCGCGTTTGATTCCTGCATCAAACTGATCTCCACCCACATTGGCGGGAAGGCTTGCTCACGCGCGTCCAAGCGGTGCGCAGTGGATCACACACGGCAAGCGAAACTTCCTACCCTTGGCGGAATATAGCTTCGGCTCGTCGTAATGCCGCGGATTGATCCATACTTTTGGCTGTGTCGGGCCTGAGTGAACCATCCACGGCCGAGACTCCCACATCGCTTAAGGAACAAAAAGATGACCACAAAAACTGCTATGACCGGTGCTGCCCTGGCGCTGGCCGCCGCTGGACTGTTCGCCAGCATTCCGACCCCAGTCGTCGCCGAGGAAGCCCAGACGATACAGTGTTACGGTATCAACGCCTGCAAAGGGAAAAACGATTGCATGACCGCCAAGAACGCTTGCAAAGGGCAGGGCACCTGCAAGGGCACAGGTTTCCTGAAGATGACCAAGGCCGAATGCAATAACGCTGGTGGCAAAGTCGGCAACGTCGTCCGCAAATAAGTGGGCGCGGGGCGGCCCCTGCGGGCCGTCCCGATCTCTTTGACGAAGGAGCGTGGCATGTCTTCAGCTACTCCCTGCCTCGGCTACGGCCTGGGGCTGCGCAGTGCCTACTACAGCGAGATACTCGAGCAGCGCCCGGCGGTGGACTGGTTTGAGGTGGTCTCGGAAAACTATATGGTCGACGGCGGCAAGGCCCCGTATTTCCTGGACGCCATCGGCGAGCACTACCCGTTGGTGATGCACGGTGTATCGCTGTCCATCGGTGGCCCGCATCCGCTCGATCGCGACTACCTGCATAAACTCAAGCGTCTCGCTGATCGGGTGCAACCGGCGTGGATTTCCGACCATTTGTGCTGGAGCCGCGGCAACGCCCATCAGTTGCACGACCTGCTGCCATTGCCTTACACCGAAGAAAGCCTGCAGCATGTGGCCGCCCGTGTGCGTCAGGTGCAAGATGAGTTGGAGCGGCCATTGGTGCTGGAAAATGTCTCCAGCTATGTACGCACCGCCAACTCTGATTTCAGTGAGTGGCAGTTCCTCGCCGCCCTCAGCGAGCTGAGCGGTTGCGAGCTTTTGCTGGACGTCAACAATGTTTATGTCAGCGCGTGCAATCACAGTTTCGAACCCTGGGACTTTATCGGCGCGCTGCCGCCCACGCGGATTCGCCAGCTGCACCTGGCCGGGCACAGCGACTACGGCAGCTACCTGATCGACACCCATGATCAGCCGGTCAGTGATCCGGTCTGGCAGCTCTATCAACGTACCCTGCGGCATCTTGGCCCCGTCGCCACGCTGCTTGAGCGCGACGATCACTTCCCGCCCTTGGCCGAGCTACTCGCCGAACTGGACCGGGCCCGCGCCCTCGCTGCCGTGGTACTCGGCACGGAGGCCGCATGCGCCTGAACGACTGGCAGCGCGAGCTCGAGGCCTACCTGCTCGGCGCGCAGCCAACGCCGGGCGTGGCGTTGCGCGACAGCCTGCTCGGCAGCCCTGCCCTGAGCGCCGAGGAAGGCCTGGCGATCTACCACAACGCCTACCGGGCGCGCCTGCTGGACGCCCTGCGCGACGACTACTCGGCCCTGCACCATTGGCTCGGTGACGACGAGTTCGAGGGTCTGGCGAGCGCCTATCTGCAAGCCCACCCATCCCGCCATTTCAGCCTGCGCTGGCTGGGTGCGCGGCTGGCGGATTTCATCGACGGCTACCTGGTCGCCGCACAGAGCGCCCCGCTGGCTGAACTGGCGGGTCTGGAATGGGCCTTCACCCTGGCGTTCGACGCCGCGGACGGCGAACCCCTGACGCTGGAGGCCATGGCTACCCTTACCCCGGCTGAGTGGCCCGAGCTACGGGTGCGCCTGCTGCCCAGCGTGCAATGGCTGCCGTGCAGCTACAACAGCTTGGCGCTGTGGCGCGCGACCAAGGCCGCGGACGAGCTGCCGGCCCGTACGCAGTTGGAGCAGCCGCAGGTCTGCCTGATCTGGCGTCAGGGCCTGGTCAGCCGCTACCGCAGCCTGGGCCCGGCGGAGGCTCAGGCGCTGCACGGCATGTCCGTCGCCGGCTGGAACTTCGGCGAGCTGTGCGCCGAACTGGCCGCCTATGGCGATGCCGCGCCGCTACAGGCCGCCACCTGGCTTAAGCAGTGGATCAGCGAGGGCACGCTTGAGCGTTCAAACCCGTCTCTCTAGGCCCAATTCCACCGGCTCTGTGCCACCGCATCAGGGGCATACAGGCTTTCCTAATGGACTCCTCAGGATTGGCCTGCATGCGAGTTTCCTTACGCAGCGGTAATTGTGCGCTACGTTACCAACGGCTAAACTCCCCCGCATGAAACGCTGCCTGCGGTTTTGCCTCATCTTCCTGATTAGCCTGGCGCTTCCCCTCAGCGGGATGGCGGGCATCGAGGCAGCGACAGATCCTTGCCCGATGAAAACGGCGGGTATGGCGATGATGGGGGATGTGGAGCCGGACTGTTGCCAGGATATGGGCAGTCCCTCCGAGCATGGCAAACCCTGCAAGCCCGGTCAGGAATGCAAGACCGGCGGCATGCTGCAAGTGTCGATCGTCAAGCCTCCCGTCACCTTGTCCAGCCCCGCTGCGGCTCCCTTCTCCAGCGATTTCCTGCCTGCCCAGGCCCCTTCCGGGGTATGGCGACCTCCGCGCGTTTGATTCCTGTACCACACTGAGTTTCATCCCGCACCGACGGGATGGCTTGCCTGCGCGCACGTTCGAGCGGCGCGCAGCGGATCATCACAGGAATCGTGAACATGAACTCCAAACGCTATTGCACAGGGTGGCCCGTCGCGGCTGCCCTGGCGGCAACCGTGCAAGCATTGCCGAGCCTGGCCGCCCCCCTGACACTCGATGAAGCCTTGCGGCTGGCCGAATACAATGCCCCTTCGTTGACCGCCCAGGCGGCCAAACTGGAGGCGGCCAATAGCGCCGCCATTCCAGCCGGCGAACTACCCGATCCGAAGCTGCTGCTGGGCGTGCAGAACTTCCCCGTTGGTGGTCCCGATCGCTGGAGCATTGACCAGGACTTCATGACCATGCAGATGGTTGGGGTCATGCAAGAGGTACCCAACCGCGATAAGCGCCGGGCGCGCATCGAGGTGGCCGAGGCGGCCGTCGACCGAGCTGCGGCCGAAAGCCGGGTCGAGCGCCTGAAAGTCCGTCAGGCCACCGCTCTGGCCTGGATCAGCAGCCACTCGGTGGAGCGCAAACAGGCGCTGTTCCAGGATTTCTTCCGCGAGAATCGCCTGCTGGGCGATACCGTCCGCGCACAGATCGCCGGCGGCCGTGCGCAGGCCGCCGATGCCGTGACACCGAAACAGGAGGCGGCCCTATTAGCGGAGCAACAGGACGAATTGATCCGGCTGCGCGTGCAGGCCCGCGCCGCACTCAGGCGCTGGATCGGCCCGGCCGCCGATGAGCCGCTGGCCGGCAGCGTGCCGGCGTGGCCGATCGCAGCCGAGGGCTATGCCCACAAGCTGCAACGAAATCCCGCGCTGACGGCCTTCGCGCCGATCACCCGCGAAGCGCAGGCCAAGGTACGTGAAGCGCAAGCGGAAAAGCAGTCCGACTGGAGCTGGGAGCTCGACTACCAGCGCCGCGGCCGTGAGTTCGGTGACATGGTGAGCGTGCAGTTCAGCTTTGACCTGCCGCTGTTTCCCGGCTCCCGGCAGAACCCCAAGATCGCCGCCCGGCACGCCGAGCTGAACCAGCTGGAGGCCGAGCGCGAAGTCCTCGCACGCGAGCATGCCCAGCAACTGGAAGAGGACCTGGCCGAATACCAGCGCCTGAACCGCGCCGTGCGCCGCAGCCAGGACAGCCTACTGCCCCTGGCCAAGGAAAAGGTGGAGCTGACCATGGCCAGCTACCGCGCCGGCAAAGGCGACCTGGCGCCCGTGATCGCCGCCAGGCGCGAACTGATCGAGGCGCGCCTCAAACAGATCGACTTTGAAGAGCTGCGAGCCCTGACCAGCGCCCGCCTGTATTTCACTTACGGGGAGAATCACCAATGACTGCGCGAATCTGGCAAGGAGTCTTGTTGACAGGCCTGTCGGTCGCCCTCGGCGTTGCCGGCGGCTACTGGTTCGCTCAGCAGCGCCCGAGCGGCATGCCGCCGTTGGCCGCCGAATCGGCGGCAACGGCGACGGACGAACGTAAGGTGCTGTATTGGTACGACCCCATGTACCCGCAGCAGAAGTTCGACAAGCCGGGAAAATCGCCCTTCATGGACATGGAACTGGTGCCCCAGTACGCCGATGCAGCGGCGGACAGCGCGGCCATCAGCATCGACCCCAGCCTGACCCAGAACCTCGGCCTGCGCCTGGCTCCAGTCACCCGCGGGGCCCTCGCCAGCAACCTGGAGGTGGTCGGCGTATTGGCGTTCAACGAACGGGATATCGTGGTGGTGCAGGCGCGTACCGCAGGCTTTGTCGAGCGGGTCTATGCCCGCGCGCCTGGCGATGTGCTCAAGGCCAATGCAGCGCTGGCCGACCTGTTGGTGCCGGAATGGGCCGCTGCCCAGGAGGAGTTCCTCGCGCTCAAGCGCAATGGCGACGCCGGCTTGCTGGCAGCGGCACGTCAACGCCTGCGCCTCACCGGCATGCCGGCGGCGCTGATTGCCCAGGTGGAACGCAGCGGCAAGACCCAGCCAACCCTGACCCTCACCAGCCCGATTGGCGGTGTGTTGCAGGAGCTGAATGTGCGTGCGGGGATGACCGTGGCGGCTGGCGACACCCTGGCCCGCGTCAACGGCTTGAGTAGCGTCTGGCTCGCGGTGGCCGTTCCGGAGGCCGAGGTTGGAGCGATTGCCGTTGGCCAGGCGGTCGAGGCACGTCTACCGGCCTTCCCAGGGGAAGTGCTCGGCGGCACGGTCAGCGCCGTTCTGCCTGAGACGAATCCGGATAGCCGCACGGTTCGCGTGCGTGTCGAACTGCCCAATCCCGACGGCCGCCTGCGGCCTGGCTTAACCGCGCAGGTGCGCCTGAACAGGTCGACTGAACAAAGCCTGTTGTGGGTGCCGAGCGAGGCGGTCATCCGCACCGGCCGGCGTGCCCTGGTGATGCTCGCCGAAGACGGTGGGCGCTACCGCCCGGTCGAAGTACAGCTCGGACGCGAAAACGAAGGCAAAACGGTGGTGCTGCAAGGTCTCGAGGAAGGCCAGCAGGTGGTCGCCTCCGGACAATTCCTGCTCGATTCCGAGGCCAGCCTCAAGGGCATAGTCGCGAGTACTGCGCAAATGCCGGAGCCTGCCACAACAGCCCCCGTCCTGCATGAGGCCGTGGGGCAAATCGTCGAGATCACTAACCAGGGCGTGACCCTCGCCCATGGTCCGTTCAAGACGCTGGGCATGCCTGGCATGACCATGACCTTCCCCCTGGCCGACCCCGCCCTGACGCAGGGGTTCAAGGTGGGTGACAAGGTACGTGTGGCGGTGCGCCAAACCGATGATGGGCTGTTGATTGAGCGCCTGCAGAAGCTGGGAGGCCAGCCATGATCGCCGCCCTGATTCGCTGGTCGGTGGTCAACCGCTTCCTAGTGTTGCTGGCCACGCTGTTCGCCACGGCCTGGGGTGTCTGGTCGGTGCAGAGCACGCCCATTGATGCGCTGCCGGACCTCTCGGATGTTCAGGTGATCATCCGCACCCCCTATCCCGGCCAGGCGCCGCAGATCGTCGAGAATCAGGTCACCTATCCCCTGGCCACCACCATGCTCTCGGTGCCAGGGGCGAAGACCGTGCGCGGCTTCTCCTTCTTCGGCGACAGCTTCGTCTATGTCATCTTCGAGGACGGTACCGACCTCTACTGGGCGCGCTCGCGGGTGCTGGAGTACCTCAGCCAGATACAAAGTCGTCTGCCGGCCAGCGCCAAGCCGGCTTTAGGACCGGATGCTACGGGGGTGGGCTGGATCTACCAGTACGCGCTGGTGGATCGCAGCGGCGGGCACGACCTGGCGCAACTGCGCGCGTTGCAAGACTGGTTCCTCAAGTTCGAGTTGAAGACCCTGGCGAATGTCGCGGAAGTGGCGACCGTCGGCGGCATGGTCAAGCAGTACCAAGTGCTGCTCGATCCGCTCAGGCTGGCCGGCCTGGGCATCACCCAGGCCGAAGTGATAGAGGCCATAGGCCGGGCCAACCAGGAAACCGGTGGTGCCGTGCTGGAGATGGCGGAGGCTGAGTTCATGGTGCGCGCTTCCGGCTACCTGAAGACACTCAATGACTTCCGCGCGATTCCACTCAAGCTCGGTGCCGGCGGCGTGCCGGTGACCCTCGGCGACGTGGCGACTATCCAGCAGGGACCGGAGATGCGCCGCGGGATCACCGAACTCGACGGCGAAGGCGAGACGGTCGGCGGGGTGGTGATTCTGCGCAGCGGCAAGAACGCCCGCGAAACCATCGCCGCGGTCAAGGCCAAACTCGACGAACTGAAGAGCAGCCTGCCGGCCGGGGTGGAAATCGTCACCATCTACGACCGCAGCAAGCTGATCGACCGCGCCGTGGAAAACCTCAGCCACAAGCTGCTCGAGGAGTTCATCGTGGTCGCCCTGGTCTGCGCGGTCTTCCTCTGGCATTTGCGTTCGTCCCTGGTGGCGATCATCTCGCTGCCGGTTGGCATACTCATCGCGTTCATCGTCATGCGCTATCAAGGGATCAACGCCAACATCATGTCCCTCGGCGGAATCGCCATCGCCATCGGCGCCATGGTCGATGCCGCGGTGGTGATGATCGAGAACGCCCACAAGAAGGTCGAGGCCTGGCACGCGGCTCATCCTGGGGAAGAATTGGAGGGCGAGCATCACTGGCATGTGATGACCGAAGCCGCGGCTGAAGTCGGTCCGGCGCTGTTCTTCTGCCTGCTGATCATCACCCTGTCCTTTATCCCGGTGTTCACCCTGGAAGCCCAGGAGGGCCGCCTGTTCGGGCCGCTAGCCTTCACCAAGACCTATGCCATGGCGGCGGCGGCCGGCCTCTCGGTGACCCTGGTGCCGGTGCTGATGGGCTACTGGATTCGCGGACGGATTCCCAAGGAAGAACAGAACCCGCTGAACCGTTGGTTGATCAGGATCTACCAACCGGCCCTCGATGCGGTGCTGCGTCGGCCCAAGGTCACCCTGCTGGTGGCAATGCTGGTCTTTCTCAGCGCGCTGTGGCCAATCTCCCAGCTGGGGGGCGAGTTCCTCCCGCCGCTGGACGAGGGCGACCTGCTCTACATGCCTTCGGCCTTGCCGGGTTTGTCGGCACAGAAGGCGGCGCAGTTGCTGCAGCAGACCGACCGCCTGATCAAGACGGTACCGGAAGTCGAGCATGTGTTCGGCAAAGCCGGACGCGCCGAAACCGCCACCGACCCGGCGCCGCTGGAGATGTTCGAAACCACCATCCAGTTCAAACCGCGCGAGCAATGGCGACCCGGCTTGACCCAGGAGCAGCTGGTGGAGGAGTTGGATCGGGTGGTGCGTGTGCCAGGGTTGACCAATATCTGGATACCACCGATCCGCAACCGCATCGACATGCTCGCCACCGGGATCAAGAGCCCGATCGGGGTGAAGGTCGCCGGTACCAACCTGACGGAGATCGACCAGGTCACCCAGGCAGTCGAGCGCGCGGCCAAGAGCGTTCCGGGCGTGAGTTCGGCTCTGGCCGAGCGCCTGACTGGCGGGCGCTATATTGATGTGGACATCGACCGCCAGGCTGCCGCCCGTTACGGGCTGAATATCGCCGATGTGCAATCGATCGTGGCCAGCGCCATCGGTGGCGAAAATGTTGGGGAGACCATCGAAGGGCTGGCGCGCTTCCCGATCAACGTGCGCTATCCCCGTGAGTGGCGCGACTCGCTCGGCGCCCTGGAGCTACTGCCGATCTACACCCCGCAGGGAGGCCAGATCACCCTGGGCACGGTGGCCAGGATCAAGGTCAATGATGGGCCACCGATGTTGAAGAGCGAGAACGCGCGGCCTTCCGGCTGGGTGTATATCGACGTGCGTGGCCGGGATATCGCCTCGGTGGTCGCCGACCTGCGCCGGGTCGTCGGCGCGCAAGTCAAGCTGCAGCCGGGGATGAGCCTGAGCTACTCGGGGCAGTTCGAGTTTCTCGAACGGGCCAACGCGCGGCTCAAGCTGGTGGTGCCGGCGACCCTGCTGATCATCTTCGTGCTGCTCTACCTGACCTTCGCCCGCTTCGACGAGGCCTGTTTGATCATGGTCACGCTGCCGTTCGCTCTGACCGGCGGGGCATGGTTCCTCTACCTGCTGGACTTCAATCTGTCGGTGGCCACCGGCGTCGGTTTTATCGCCCTGGCCGGGGTGGCCGCCGAGTTCGGCGTGATCATGCTGCTCTACCTGAAGAGCGCTTGGGCTGAACGTGAAGACGCCGGTGACAGCACTGAGCGTGGCCTGGTCGCCGCGATTCGCGAAGGCGCCGTGCAGCGTGTGCGACCCAAGGCCATGACGGTGGCCGTCATCATCGCCGGCCTGTTACCCATCCTTTTGGGCAGCGGTACCGGTAGCGAGATCATGAGTCGCATCGCCGCGCCCATGGTCGGTGGCATGGTCACCGCCCCATTGTTGTCCCTGTTCGTCATTCCGGCGGCCTACCGCTTGATGCGCCGTCGGCACCTCCCCGCTGTATCCACCAACCGTCAAGGAAAAACCGTATGAAGATAACCCTGATCGCTGTTGCAAGTGCAATCGCCGCGCTATCCCTTCCCGTCCTGGCCGAGGACATGCCGGGCATGAAGATGGACAACATGCCCATGGAAGGCATGCAGATGGCCCAGGAGACGAAGCAGGCTCCAACGGCCAAGGCCGATGGGGCGGTCAAGGTCATCGATACCGAGAAAAACATGGCGACACTCGCGCATGACGCCGTGCCGGCCTTGCAGTGGCCAGCCATGACCATGAGCTTTACCGCAACAGCTGAGCAACTGAAGGGCCTAAAGGTAGGGGATCGAGTGGCGTTTGAGTTTCGCGCTGAGGGCATGGCGGCCACGATCATGTCGATTTAGGCAGTGAGATAACCGCTACATGGATGGCTGGCTCGACCCTCACAAGCTGAACTCGGGCCAGCCCATCTTGCAGTTCATAGGCAGAGTTAACCAGGCCATATTATCAAATGATCTTGGAGAGCTGACGATGAATCTGACACAGACTCCACGCCGAGTGATTCCGCTCGGGCTACTGACCGCCTTCAACTTCCTGGCCGCCTGTAGTGATCAGCCGGTAACCCTCAAGCATGTGCACGGGCTGGCGTTCAGCCCGGATGGCCAGCGACTATCTATCCCCAGCCACGAGGGACTGGCCGTCTACAGCGATGGTCGCTGGAGCAAGGCCGCTGGACCGGAACATGACTACATGGGCTTTTCTGTGGCCCGCCAGGCTATCAATAGCAGCGGTCACCCGGCCCGTGGCAGCGGTCTCACCAACCCATTCGGCCTGATCAAGAGCAGCGATGGCGGGCGCACCTGGCAGAAGCTCAGCCTGGAAGGCGAGTTGGACTTCCACCTGTTGGTCAGCGGTTTCGACGGTTCAGCCCTCTACCTGTGCAACACCCACCGAGCTCGCGGATGAGCACCGCCGGCCTCTACTACAGTCTGAACGACGGCGCCAACTGGCAGCGCACTTCAGGGCAGGGGGTGAGTGAGGCTCCAACCGCCCTGGCGGTGCACCCGACCAATAGCCAGATGGTCGCGGTGGCGACCAACAATGGGCTGTACCTATCGTCAGACTCCGGAAACGATTTCCAGCCAATCATCCAGAACGCATAGGTGCTGAGCGCTACCTTCAGTCTTGACGGCAAGAGCTTATGGTTTGGCAGCTACAGCAACGCGGCACGGCTCTCGAAGCTGGATTTGAAGACACTCCAAGTCACCTCGCTCAGTGTGCCAACATTGGACCAGGATGCCGTCTCCTACCTCGCGCAGAATCCTGCCAAGCCGCAGGAGTGGGCAATGGCGACGTTCCAGCGCGACATCTACCTGACGCATGACGAGGGCAAGACCTGGAAAGCGATCGCACAGGCAGGCCACCCCTTGGAATGAGCAAAGGTAGGGAGCAGCCCGCCCCGAGGCATTCTCAATGGTCTAAGTGAAGCATCAAGCGGATAGGAAATACACGTCACGTGTGCGGCGGTCAGTGTCTGTGGAACGGCTGTCCAAGTAGGCGCGCCCCCCACCACAATTACGAAGATGTAATTTTCGCATCATGTTGTTAACAGGTGCGCGCGGTTATATTTCTACAGCATAAGTGGAGGAATTGAACGTGAGTATCTTAAAAGCAGCACTGGCAGTTTCGGTTATTTCCGTCTCGTCCCTGGTTATGGCCGAAGGCAGCGACGACCGTGTCTATGGTCGCATGATTCAGGACAACGAAAAGGTGATGCAGGAGTACGCTGTATCCCGCGGCAAGACCCCGCCCGAGGTAACCCATTATCGGTACGGTATGAAGCTGGACATCGCCAAGGTCGTGCATATAACCTCGACCGGTTTCGATTCCAGCTGTGAGGTTATGCCGGCCCAAATGACCTATGAGGACTCCAACGGCAATCTGCAGATTCTTGAGTATCGCGTAATGGGGACAGCCTGCCGGAATCAAAACTGAACTACAGATTAAACTTACAGGCTGCTGACTGAAAAGTAATTTTCAAGTCACCCTGCCGTTATTTCGCGTGTGTGAGTATGACGACAGCGCGCGGGCGATGCCCTGCGCACTACGGCAATGACTATAAGAAACTTCACAAAAATCACACTGCCAGATAACTCAGGAGCGTTACATGAATAGTAAAGCCCTGTTGGGTCTATCACTGACTGCTCTCTGCGTCAGTACCGGACAGGTCGCAATAGCTGCTGAAGAGAAACCAGAAGGTTTCGTCGAGGGCAGCAGCCTCACTATTTTGAACCGCAATCTCTACTTCAAGCGCGATTTCCGCAAAGGGCAGTCGTCGCCTTTGTGATGCTGGGCCTGAAGCTCGACTCCGGCGACAGGCGATCCGATGCTGGCGGTTCCGTGGATGTGATGCCCTACAACAGCGCCGGGCAGCCCGAGGACGATTATTCCAAGGTGGGAGGGGCCGTCAAAGCCCGGTTCATGGACACAGTCATCAAAGCTGGCGACGTCTTTCCTGTTAGCCCCGTTGTTCAGTACGGTGACTCACGGCTCTTGCCTGAAAGCTTTCGCGGTATCACTGTGGCCAATACCGGCTTCGATGGTTTGGCCCTTCAGGGGGGCCGCCTCCACTCAATGAGCGAGCCCAATTCCAGCAGCATGCGCGATGGTTTCACTACGTTCTACGCAGGCTCCGTCGACTCTCCCTGGATGGGGTTTGGGGAGCAACGGAACCGTGCGACCTGAGGTCGTCTGAATTTCTGTTTTACTGGAGAGTTTTCTCCCGATGAAACCGGTTGTTCCATCAACCGTTTCCTACCTGGACATGCGGGGCCGGTAACAGCTCGGTGTGAAGCTCTGGGGACAATGTACCCGCCGATTTACTCGGTACGCCTACCCGCGAGGGGAAGCGGAATCTACCAGCACAAAGGTGGTGAGGGGCTAGGAACGAGCGGCTACGACCAACATATGTGAACCTCTGTTAAACGTCGTCATGCTCAACAAGCCAAATGTGCTGACAGGCTTGAACCAAAACGGTACGCGGTAAGGTATGACCCCTTTATTCCTGGGTCATCATGGACAGTAGGCCGCCGGCGAACAGGAGGGGTCCGCCCCGCTCAGAAATTCAGGCGGAACAGGGTAAGCCCGTAGTGCCGCCGGATAACGGCAGGCGGACCGCAAGGAACGCTGTGGGTGCTGCGGGTAGAGGAATGCGGAAAAAGCGAAGGCCTGCCTGTAATGGGCGGGATACGGGCTTAAACATTGCTCGACGCGAAAGCGGGCAGACTTCCGTATGGTCATTCATGGCGAGAGAACTTGATTAATCGTTACTCGAAGGAAAGCAGATGACGGCTATTGGTAGCGCTGCGAAAACAGATGCGATCGGTACTGGTGCACCTTCGCACGCTGAAAGGATGTGGCTTCAGGCTAACTGGGGCCTCATCAAAGAAGAAGTGAAACGACTCCAGGCGCGTATCGCTAAGGCAACAATGGAAGGCAGATGGGGCAAGGTGAAAGCCCTGCAACACCTGCTGACCCGCTCGCACAGCGGCAAGATGTTAGCTGTCAAACGAGTGACAGAAAATCGTGGCAAGAGAACGCCAGGCGTCGATGGCAAAATCTGGTCGGCCCCGGCGGCCAAGTGGAGCGGGATGGAGTCAATGCGACATCGCAGCTACCGTGCGTTGCCGCTTCGACGTATTTACATCCCCAAGAGCAATGGCCAGAAGCGTCCGCTCGGAATTCCCCGCATGCTCTGCAGATCGATGCAGGCACTGTGGAAGCTGGCTCTGGAACCTGTTTCAGAAAGCTTGGCGGATCCAAACTCTTATGGGTTTCGGCCCAACCGTTCGACCGCCGACGCCATCGAATATTGTTTCATCACGCTGGCCAAACGTACGTCGCCAGTGTGGGTACTTGAGGGTGATATCCGTGGCTGCTTCGATAACTTTAGCCACGAATGGATGCTCAAGAACATACCGATGGATAAGACGATCCTGCGGCGATGGCTTCAGGCTGGGTTTATCGATGAAGGAACTCTGTTTGCGACGCAGGCCGGTACCCCGCAGGGGGGAATCATTTCGCCGGTGATCGCAAACATGGCGTTAGACGGACTGGAAGCGGCAGTGCATGCAAGCGTGGGACCGACGAAACGCGCGCGCGAAAGGTCCAAGATAAACGTCGTCAGATATGCTGATGATTTTGTTGTGACTGGAACCTCGAAAGAAATTCTAGAGCACAGCGTTCTCCCGGCGGTCAGGCAGTTCATGGCCATCCGGGGACTGGAACTCTCCGAAGAGAAAACCAAGATCACCAACATTGCCGAGGGTTTTGATTTCCTTGGGCAGAACGTACGCAAGTACCAGGGTAAGCTGCTCATCAAACCGGCCAACAAGAGCGTGAAGGCGCTCTTGGACAAGGTTAGGGGAATCGTAAAGAAAAACAAGAGTGCCACACAGGCGAACCTGGTTCTACAACTCAACCCGATCATTCGCGGTTGGGCCATGTATCACCGTCATGTGGTATCCAAGTCTCTATTCTCATCGATAGATGCTCAAATTTGGCGTCTCTTATGGACATGGGCCATGCGTCGGCATCCCAATAAAGGCGCAGGCTGGGTAAGACAGAAGTACTTCCACACAGAGGGGTACCAAAACTGGGTATTTGCAGCGCAAACCAAAGTCGGCGGTGCAGTTCAACGACTGCGGCTTTTTCGCGCAACGACGATTCCAATAGTTCGGCACGTCAAAATACGCGGTTTGGCCAATCCCTTTGATCCTGCGTGGTCGTCTTACTTTGCCCGACGTCGAGCTGCGATAGACGTTGATTGATTGCCCGGTACCAGACCATGGTGCTGACGAAAGGCTTGAGCCGGATGAGGGGCGACTCTCATGTCCGGTTCTTAGGGGACGGCGGCGCAGTAATGCGCTGCTGTTACCCGACGGAAGTGCACTTAAGCTCAGTCGCTGCCCCGCAAACCCCTACTACTCCACTACCCCTCTCTGAGGGGTATTTTTTGACCTGCGAATGTGAAAGCCATACCCTGATTTAGCATGGGATGTAGGCGAGCTTCAGTCCTATGCAAGACCATGTTGCGCTCTACGGCAAAGTCTGTGCACCAGGTAACGCATCAACCATTCGTTGGCCTGCGCATGTCTTACTCCTGGTTCGACGGAATTACTTGAACGCGATCGGTTCGCCGTTGACGGCCCAGCTCACGCCGAAGCGGTCGGTCAGCATGCCGAAGGTCTTGGCCCAGAACGCGGGTGCCAGCGGCATCGTCACCTGGCCACCTTGCGACAGCGCGTGGAAGGTGCTGTGGGCCTTGTCGATCGTGTCGTACTGGAGCGCGAGCATCACGCCCTTGACGCCTTCGTATGGCATGCCGGGCGGGGTGTCGCCGGCAAACAGCATCGCGCCACCGGGCAGCGCCAGGCAGCCGTGCATGATGCCGTCCCCACTGGGTGCGCTGCCGCTATCACAGCCTTCGCCGGGGTTGGCGGACGCAGGCATGTCGGCGTAGCTCATCATGGTTTCGATCTTCGCGCCGAGCGCCTTTTCGTAGAATGCAAAGGCCTCGCGAGTGTTGCCGTTGAAGCTGAGGTAGGGAGTAAGAGTGGTGCTCATGGTGGGCTCCTGTTGCCAACGTGGATGGACTCGATGTGTCGGCATCATTTAGTCGAACGGCTTCGTCGCCTTTCGACAGCCGCAACAAAAAATTTCTCAACCCCCACTTGGTGAGCCCGCAGAATTGGGACAAAATCGCTAAGGGAATTAACCAACTTGCCACATTTAACCCATTAGGTTAATATTCGGCCATGGAGAAAAGAACGCCCCACTGCAAGCTATCCGCCCTCAAAGCCTTGACCGAGGCGGGCAAGGTACGCACCACGCATGCTGCGCGAGTAGGCGCTAATGAGTTAGGGCTTGAGCTTTCCGACATGCTGGCCGTGGTGATGGCGCTTACGCCAGCGGATTTCTACAAGAGCATGACCACTCACGCCGATCACACGATCTGGCAAGACGTGTACCGCCCAAGCACGCAGGCGGGCGACGTGTATCTGAAACTGACGGTCATTGATGACGTGCTGATCGTGTCCTTCAAGGAGCTATGAACATGAAATGTCCTGTTTGCGGCGCTGCGGAACTGATCCGCGACACCCGCGACCTGCCCTATACCTACAAGGGTGAAACTACTGTCATTGCTGCGGTGACTGGCGATTTCTGCCCGGCCTGCGCCGAGTCTGTCTTGGACGCAGTGGAGTCGGATCGTGTTATGCGCGAAATGCGTGCTTTCTCGAAACAGGTCAATGCGGCCATTGTCGATCCTGGCTTTATCACCACCGTGCGCAAGAAGCTCGCGCTCGACCAGCGAGAAGCAGCCGAGATTTTCGGTGGTGGCGTCAATGCGTTTTCGCGCTATGAGAATGGCAAAACCAAGCCGCCACTGGCGCTGGTAAAGCTGCTCAAGGTGCTTGATCGTCACCCTGAGCTGCTAAACGAAGTCAGAACAGCATAGCGTCTGCGCTGGCGATCCACTCATGATGAAATGGCCAAGCACGGATTGTTTTGGACGCCAGGTAAAGGAGGGCGACCTCGTTTTGCTATCTAACGATGGCACTCCTTTTGTGGCGTACCTCGATAGCAAGAATGCCGCTTTCGTCCGCCATGCCAAACCCCAGATAAGGCAAAAATTGGGACATTCGCGTCGCAACTGGTTGTTCTATAAAGGCTTGCGTGCAACCCACCTCAATTCCGCCTACATGGCTGGCCGCCTTGGCCAATCTGCGGACGCCTTTTGCGTTGTCTCCGGAATTTTCAATCCCGACAAGTAGTTGCAGACCAAATGAGTGAATTTTCCCCTTATCTCGGCATAGCCCCGTGGAAGGGTGGTTCGCTCAATTGGAGCGCCGAGCCCTGTACCGTGGAGTCTTTAGCAGCGTGGAGGAATTGAAGGTGGCCATTCGGCAATTTATCGAGGTCCACAACGAGCACTCAGCCAAACCACTTCCAGTGGAACAAAACGGCAGAAACAATCATTAGGGAGGCGCTGATTAATTCAATTTTCCGCAACCAAGGTGCCCTGGAAGCCTTGACTTATAAGGGTGGCAATTACGCAATTTTGAATTAATCAGCGTCTCCTTAGCTCGGTAAATAAAGCCGGGCGCCATAAAAAATAGATTTCTTGACTAACCAGACAGGACACTGGCGGGTAACGCCGACTCTAAAAAATCACTGACACAGCCACTTCAAAAGCGTCATTTACCATCGCATTCGCGACAACCATTAACACTGTTCTTCCCCTTGCCACTCCGATGAATCGGAGTGCGCCCTATAGCCGACACATGAACATAACCCCCAGAACACGCTTGGGCGGGTAATGGCCTTGAGTGCGGATTCCACGCCATCCGGCCACTCATTCCACGCTTATCCGGCCGGGCATTCCACGCACATCCGGCCACCTGTTCCACGGCCATCCGGCCGGGCAGTCGGAGCGCAGCGACGCAGGTTTGCATTGTTAGTCTGAAGTCCCTGTTGCAGTCAATTTCATCGAGCGCCTGCGCATCGATTCACCCTTGAGTTCGATGCGGTAAGCGTTATGCACCAGCCGGTCGAGGATGGCGTCGGCCAAGGTCGGATCGCCGATCAGTTCATGCCATTTGTCTACCGGCATCTGGCTGGTCACCAGTGTCGAGCGGTGCCCGTAGCGGTCGTCCAGCAGCTCCAACATGTCGCGCCGTTGCGCAGCGGTAAACGCCGCCACTCCCCAGTCGTCCAGAATGATCAGATCGGTCTTGGCATAACCGGCCATCAGTTTGGCGAAGCGACCGTCGCCGTGGGCCAGACCCAGTTCTTCCATCAAGCGCGGCAGGCGCAGATAGCGCACGCTGTAGCCGTCCCGGCAGGCCTTGTGGGCCAGTGCGCAGGCCAGCCAGGTTTTGCCCACGCCGGTGGGGCCGCCGATGATCAGGTTCAGGCCGTCGCGCAGCCATTGGCCGCTGCCCAGTTGCAGGATCAGGGACTTGTCCAGCCCACGCGGGCTGCGGTAATCGATGTCTTCCAGGCAGGCGTTGTGGCGCAGTCGGGCGGCTTTGAGGCGAGTGCTCAGGCGCGCATCTTCACGTTCGGTCAGCTCGCGATCGACCATCAGCCCCAGGCGCTCATCGAAGCTGAGGCTGTTGATGTCGGGCGTTGCGTGTTGCTCGCTCAGCGCCTTGAGCATGCCGTGCAGGCGCAGGGTTTGTAGCTTGTCCAGGGTGGGATTGGGGAGCATGGGCGTATTCCTTCAGGTCAGTGGTAGTAGCCGGGGCCGCGCAGGTTGATGTGTTCATCGGGCAACAGCGGCAGGTTCTGCTGGGCCAGCGGTAGCCGCTCCAGCCCTTGGCGCAGGATCGATTCGAGGCTCTTGTAACTGCATGCGCCCAGCGCCAGGGCGCGCTGGCAAGCGGCTTCCAGCCGTTCTTCACCGTGCTGTTTGCCCAGGCGCAGGATGCCCAGGCAAGCACGGAAGCCGTGCTGCGGATGGATTCGGCGCTCGAGGATGTGGGCGATGACACCCGCGGTGTTTGGCCCGGTCTGCTCTGCCCAGCGGATCAGCCGTTGCGGCGTCCACTCGGCATGTTCGCGGTGGCTCTTGGGCATGTGCTCGGTTTGGGTGGTGTGGCGACCTTTGTGCGGCGATCGCACATGGCTGGCCACGCGCTGGTTGGCGTGGAAGCACTCGACGGTCTGTGCGGTCAGGCGCACTTCGAGTTGGTGCTTCACCAGTTGGTACGGTACCGAGTAGTAATGGCCGTCGACTTCGACGTGGTAGTCGATGTGCGCCCGCACCTTTTTCCATTCGGCGTAGACATAGGGCTGTTCCGGCAGGGGTTGCAGCGCGGGTTGGTCGAGCGCCTCGAAGGCCGAGCGGCGCGAGCCGGGCAGCTTATTGAAGGGTCGTTGATTCAGTCGCTCCAGCAGCACGCCGATTGCGGTGTTGAGTTCGCCCAGCGAGAAGAACTGGCGGTTGCGCAAGGCCGCGAGGATCCAGCGTTCGACCACCTGCACGCCGACTTCGACCTTGGCCTTGTCCTTGGGCTTGCGGGCGCGAGCGGGCAACACGGCGACCCCGTAATGCTCGGCCAGATCGCGATAGCTGGGGTTGATGTCCGGTTCGTAGCGATGCGCTTTGGTGACGCCGCTGCGCAAATTATCCGGCACCAGGATCTCGGGCGCTCCACCGAGAAACGCGAGGCAGCGGGCGTGCGAGCCCAGCCAATCGGGCAGTTGCTGCGACCAGGTGGCCTCGGCAAAGGTGTAGCTGGAGGCGCCGAGGACAGCGACGAAGACCTGGGCCTGGCGGATTTCGCCGGTGTGCCGGTCAATGACCGGCACGGTCTGGCCGGCATAGTCGACGAACAGCTTTTCGCCGGCGCGATGTTCCTGGCGCATGGCCACGTCGACCTTGGCGGCCCAGAGCCGGTAGTGCTCGCAGAACCAACTGTATTGGAAGCCTTGCGGGTGGCTGAGCCGGTACTCTTGCCAAAGCAGAGCCAGGGTGACGCCGGGGCGGCGCAGTTCGGCGTGAGCCCATGCCCAGTCAGGCATCGGACGCTGCTCACTGGGGATGGTCGGCGCAGGCGGAAACAACTGACGTTCCAATTCGGCGTCGGTCAGCGCAGAGGGCCAAGTCAGCCCGCAGGCAGCAAAGCGATTGAGGTAGTCACCGATGGTGGCTCGCCCCACTTGCAAGCTGACCGCGATCTGGCGAGCAGATAGACGCACCTCAAACTTGAGGCGCAGAACTTCTCGAATCTTACGCATGGATAAACGCTCCACGACGACCTCTCTGCTTCGAAAAAAGAGGTCGATGGTAGTGAATTAATCCTGCGTGGCTGCCTGCCTGAAGGGTGGCCGGATGGCTGTGGAATCAGTGGCCGGATGCGCGTGGAATGGGTGGCCGGATCATCGTGGAATAGGTGGCCGGATGGCCGCGGAATCCGCAGCCTTGAGCTGCAAAGCGTAAACTTACTCGCCAGCCGGGCTCGGTGATGGCAGGCGCACGTTGACTGAAAAATTAATCGCTATTGATAATTACAGAATTGTAATTATTGAGTCACCTTCCTGTTATCTGGGAATTGCAAAGATAGGGTTCGGCCGCCACGGTCGGTGCATACCCTGTGGGGCAGAATTATAAAAAAGCTGTAGGTCGAAAAAGACACTAATAGCTGCCAAAATCAAAGGAGTAAAAATGAATAAAAAGTCGAAGCTATCCCTTGCAGTTTTTGCGGCGATTGTAAGTTCGAGTCCTCTCGCAGCCATAGCACAAGATAAAGCAGAGGGTTTTATTGAGGGGAGCAGCCTCAACGTACTGAATCGAAACTTCTACTTTAACCGCGATCACCGCAATGGCCAGTCCAGCGCAACTGGAAATGGTTACTCTGAAGCTTGGGCGCACGGCATCATCGGTAAGTTCGAGTCTGGTTTTACGCAAGGTACTGTTGGAGTTGGGGTTGACGCCTTTGCAATGATTGGTCTGAAACTGGACACTGGCAACGGTCGTAATGGTGGTCGTAGTTCGTTTGATGTGCTTCCCGTTAACAGTGAGGGTGAAGCAAGCGATGATTGGTCGAAAGTTGGTGGGGCCGTAAAGGTACGCGCATTCGATACTGTTGTAAAAGTGGGGGATGTTTTCCCTTCGAACCCGGTAGTAGCGGCGGGGGACTCTCGATTGCTGCCCGAGAGCTTTCGCGGTGTGACCGCAGAAAACACCAGTATTGAAGGGCTCACAGTTCAGGGTGGCCGTTTGCACGCAATGAGCCAACCAACCTCAAGTGACATGAACGACGGTTTCGCCACTTTTTATGCCGGCCCGGTTGACTCTCCTTGGATCGCATACTTCGGTGGCGACTACAATCTGAATACCAACGTTCTGCTTAGCCTGTACTCCAGCGAGCTCAAGGATGCCTGGAATCAGTACTACGCAGCAACTACTATCAGTTATCCACTTTCGGATAACGCCCGCATTTTCGGTGGATTCAATTATTATAAAGCAGTGGACGAGGGCAAAAAACTTCTAGGCGAGTTTGACAACGACATCTGGAGCGGCAGAGTCGGTATAGCAGTAGGAGCACATAGTGTTGCTCTGTCCCATCAGCGTAACAATGGTGACGATGATTTCGATTACCTACGTCAGTCTGACTCGATTTTCCTGGATAACTCGATCCAATACAGCGACTTTAACTCCCCGAAAGAACGCTCCTGGATGGTTCGCTACGATTTGAACATGGCGACTTATGGCATACCGGGGCTTACGTTCATGACCCGCTACGCCAAGGGTACAGATGCGGACTATTCCAACGCCAACTCCGTCTACATGCGCCGTGATGCCGATGGAAACCCATTGACAGATCAGAAGCGTTGGGAGCGTGACATTGAAGTTAAGTACGTGGTTCAAACGGGGGCAATCAAGGACATGTCCTTCCGAATTCGACAAATGAACACCCGCGCAACCGAGTTTGAGTCCGACCTGGACGAGGTTCGCCTGATTGTCGAATATCCGCTGGCTCTCCTTTAACCCATCGGTATCCGATGAGTGGTTTCACCACTCATCGGATGAATCAAAACAGTGCACGCATCACAGGCCGAACTGCCCGCAAACCCATCAAACATGTCAATATTGTAATTTTTCACTCATCGTGGTGTTAGGTTGATCTCTCTATACTTCAAACAAATCCAGAAGTAGCACGCAGCATGTCTGGTTCTCCGGACAAATGAGAGGTCGCCATATATGAACCTAGTTAAACTATTCCTTATCGGTGTTGTTGCCATCGGCTCCACATCTGCAATGGCGGAAGACGGCATTGAACGGTCTCAAGCATATTGGAAAGAATTTAGGGCCAATCAGGAAAAAATCCATGGGAAACCTGACCAACCAAAGACTTCCGAGGTCGCGAAGAAAAAAACTGAATCAAGCAATCAATTAGCAGAAGAGCAAAAACCAAAAAATTGAGCTGGATTCAACCAAATTCACCTTTAGAAGCTTAGTGCTCCTTTGGAAAGAGGTGAATCTTTAGCGCCCTTTAGGGCGCTTTTTTTTTGAAATCACTTCCGCCCCTCCCGCCTGTAGCGTATAGTTACATTTAGCTTACCCCACCTAAAGTATTTGCTTGGGAGGTTCGGCTGCCATCTTCCGGGTCTGACCGCTGAGCGTGATCTCCACGCTGACTAGCCGATATATTTTGTTAGTTTGAATGGCTGCTCAAATAATTTAATGCTGCGAGCATTTGTGCGCTGCGCCGGCCACGGCCTCATGCGCTGATTGTGAAATTAAACACTTTCACAATCACCTTGGAAAGAGCGATGTTATATTTAAAGCTCGATGAGAATATTAACGTTCAGTACACCAGTGCTAGAGCAAGTTATTGAGGTCACCAATGATGATTGACTTAGGACTGATGCTATAGCACTAAACGCGCATTAGCGGCCAGGTCGCACAAGCCCCCGCCTATGAACACAAGAATTAGAAACCAGAGGAGCAGAACATGTACAAATCCAGCTTGACGCTTGCCGTGGCCGTTGGGGTATTGACCCAGCAAGCCGGCGCTGCAGGCTTTTTCGAGGACAGCAAAGCCGCACTCAGTTCCCGAACCATGTATTTCAATGCTGACAACCGTGAGACTGGCCCCGACCAGAAGGAATCGGCCCAGGGCTTCAAGCTCGATTACGTATCCGGCTTCACGCCAGGTACCATCGGTATCGGCTTTGACGCTCAAGCACTGTGGGGTATACACCTGGATGGCGGCAAGGGGCATCATCCAAACAACAACACCTTCTTTCCCAGCGATACCGATGGCTCGGCTGTAGATGAATGGAGCCGTTTCGGCGGCAACGTCAAGGCGCGCATCTCCAAGACCGAAGGCCGCCTGGGCAGCGCCCTGGCACCAAACCTGCCAATCCTGGTCGCCAACGACGGTCGCCTGCTGCCGCAGACCTTTGATGGCGGCATCGTTACTTCCAAAGAAATCGACAACCTGACCATCACTGCCGGCCAGATTGAACACGCCTATGGCCGTGCTTCGAGCAACCGTACGGGCCTTGCAGTCTCCGGTGGTCAGCAGGACAGCAACCAGTTCCGTTTTGGCGGTGCAGACTGGAAGGTCACCAAAGACCTGACCCTGCAGTACTACTACTCGAACCTGGAAAACTACTACACGCAAAACTTCCTGGGCCTGGTTCATGTCTTCCCGATCGGCACCGACCAATCGTTCAAGACTGACTTACGCTACTTCGACAGTCGCTCTGATGGCAAGAACGGCCAGACCGGCTATTTCTTTGACAACAATGGTGGTTTTGCCAAGAACGCGAACGAGGTCGACAACAAGACCTGGAGTGCCATGTTCACCTATACCTTGGGTGGTCATGCATTTCTGCTGGGCCACCAGCAAGTGGGTGATGATGGCGGCTTCGTCTGGGTGAACCAAAGTGGGGTCGTAGATGGAAACGGTCGTAATGAAGGCGCCGGGGGTTCCAGCTTTTACCTTTTCACCGACAGCATGGTCAATCAGTTCGCCCGCGCCGGTGAGAACACCACCTTCGGCCAGTACTCCTATGACTTCGCCCGCCTCGGCGTGCCAGGCTTGAAGGCGTCGATCGCCTACCTGAGCGGCGACGACATCAAGAGCAAGAGTGGCAATGGCAACTACTCCGAGTGGGAACGCGACATGCGTGTCGACTACGTCTTCCCGGAAGGCGTGCTCAAGGGCTTCGGCGCCACCGTGCGTCACGGTACCTATCGTGGCAGCGGCGAAAGTATTGCCGACCAAGACCAGACTCGCCTAATCTTCAACTACACGTATAGCTTCCTGTAATCGCGCGTAAATAAAGGCCTCGATTGATGAGGCTTTTCAATGTGAGCAGGTTTTTATCTCAGGCCAAAAATCAGCATACCCGCCCTGCCGCCAGCCATTTATGGACGGCCTTGTACTCTCTCATGGGGCGGGATGCTTCTCTTGCCCTGTCCAAGCGGGCTACAGGCGAGCACTGTACCCCATCATTGCCTGAAGCCTGAATTTCAATAGCAATGCAGGATTGCACTACTGACCCGATTACCCACTTGTACATTTTGGAAAGATAAGACGAAATACCGTAATGCTGCCGGGTAAACTCCGCACTTCTGTAGACCCTTGATGAAGGCTCATTATGGATCTAACTATTGCTAACCCCAACCCAGTACCACCTTCTTGTCGTGCTCGGCTAGGGTCGACCCTATAGAAGCGCTCAAATAAATGCGGAATATGCTGCGCAGGGATACCAATGCCGGGATTGCTCACAGACAACGAGGTTGTGTCAGCATGGGTTTCAATTAAAATTAATATTTCGCTCGCGAGCGGACTGTGTCTAATAGCGTTAGACAGAAGGTTAGAAATCGCTTGCTGAACCATTATCCTATCACCAAGCACCCATCCTTTACCAACGACCTTCAAGGAAACTTTCTTCTCATCCGCTGAAATACTAAATAGATCGACAACTTTTAAAGCTTCATCCAGAAGAGATATTTTCTCAAACTGAATTTGAGAAGCAGGATCACTGACTTGAGCCAGAAACAGCATGTCCGAAACTATTCGAGTCACGCGCTCCAGCTCTTCTGTGCACGACTCAAGAACAGCTTTATACTCCTCTGGCGGTCTCTCCCTCGAAAGGGTAACTTGAGCTTTGCCCATCAAATTGGTAATGGGGGATCTCAACTCATGAGCCAAATCATCTGAGAACTGAGAGAGCTGTTGAACATCACTGTTCAGCCTGTGCAACATAAAATTTATAGCGCATGCCAGCTCACCAAGCTCTTGAGGCAGTTTGTCAACTGAAATACGGTGAGTGAGATCTTGCGCGGATACCAAAGCCGCTACTCTACTGAACTGCTCCAGCGGCGACAGACCTCTTTGAACTATCCACCATGCTACCAAGCCGATTAAAATTATCAGAAAAGGAACAGCGATGGTAGTCGCACTCAGGTAGCTCCTGAGTAACCCTTCATCATATGAACGATCGGTAGAAAGCAAAACGTATACGTTTTCCCCACCCTGCGACCGCATCCGTTTCGATGCAGTAAGGATACGATTGCCGGCATCATCCACCCAATTTACATACGCCAAGGTTTCGCCGAGTTCAACGTCCAACGCATTTATATTTATAACTTTCGACCCGATATCTAAGAGCGGCGATTTTGTCAGGTCTTGGTCAAAAATTGAAAGGTACAAATTATCATGACCCATCACTAAATCTTGAAGCGCATGAGGCTTCAGGTAAATCTGCTCTTTATCTATGTCCGTAACTAAAATGTGTTGAATCTGCTCCATCTTCTTGTTAAGACTTATTTTAGTCTGTTTTTCCAAGGCAAGCGAAAGCGATAAAAAAACCAAAGCAGCTAATAATATTACGAGTCCAGCCCCCATGAGACTGACTGTCAAACCTAGCCGTGTGGACAAGCTAGTTGGCTTCATCACCTCTCCTCCAAGACATAGCCAACGCCTCGGAGGGTGTGAATTAACTTGATTTCAAACGGATCGTCGATCTTAGCCCGCAGCCGGCGCATTGAAACCTCAACCACGTTCGTGTCGCAGTCAAAATTCATATCCCACACTTGAGATATTATTTGAGTGCGTGTCAATACCACGCCAGCTTGCCTCATCAAAAGATGCAATAAGGCGAACTCTTTAGTTGTGAGATCTATACGTTGCGATCCACGGAATGCGCGATGTCGACCTTGATCGAGCTCAAGATCAGCGACTCTCAATATTTCTGGCGTTGGCATTTGATCGTTGCGTCGCATTAATGTTCTGACTCGTGCGAGCAGTTCTGGAAACTCAAATGGCTTTACCAGATAATCATCCGCCCCAGAATCTAATCCTCTAACCTTATCGACCAACCGCCCTCTCGCAGTGACCATCATTACGCGGGTCGAGCTTTTTTTGCGCAGATGTTCAAGGACTGTCCAACCATCAACTTCAGGGAGATTTACATCAAGAATTACCAAGTCGTATGCATGTTGGTTTGCAAGATGAAGTCCATCCTCTCCCGTGGAAGCGCAGTCGACAACATATCCGCTTTCGCTGAGCCCTTGGTGCAAATACTCAGCAGTTTTCGGCTCGTCCTCAATTACAAGGATTCGCATGTGGTTCACCTATAAAATGAATATGAAGTATTGCTTCGCACAGATTGGACATAGGCCCCAGCGGGCACTACACAGACCAGGCTGAGCCTGGCGCTATCATGCTTCGGCGAAGCCAGCATAGGCATAATCGGCAGTGGCCGCCTGTATTGTGTAACGGCATTTTGCTGCATTGCTGTCACTCGCTACGGCAGGATCTCCGTGCATGGTAGTGCAAAACTCCAAGAAAAAACTCTTGATGACGAATTTGTAATGTTACAGTCACCTTGCTGATAGGTATCAGGAACTACATTATTCCAAGAATTGGTCTTCTACTTGTTTTCTCCGGGCAATAATTGATTAATCAATCGGGCTCAGTAAGTAGTAAAGCCTTCGTTTATCCACGCAGCGCTAGTGCCGCAGAGGGCTTTTAAGTGTACGTAAAACCAATGGCCGTTCATGGGGTAGGTATAGGTAAGTTCTGTATGTTTTCAGGCCTGCTGGCTGCATTGTTGATTGCCTCAGTAACAACAATTGCTGCCGAATCAGTCGGGCAATCAATAACGATTGAAGATGCGTTGGCGCAAGCGCTCACAGAGAACCCAGCGTTCGCGGCAGCCCAGTGGAATACAGGCATTGCCGAAGGCGCTCGTACTCAAGCCGGGCTGATCCCCAATCCTGAGTTGTCCTGGAGCGTTGAGGACACGCGCAGTGAGTCCCGCATCACCAGCATTCAGGTATCCCAGTCAATTGAGTTGGGCGGCAAGCGTGGCGCGCGAATCGATGTTTCTGAGCGTGATCAGGACGCTGTAGCTATTGACCTTGAGCGTAAGAAAAATATCCTGCGCGCAGAGGTAATCCAGGCCTTTTACTCAGCACTGCGTGCCCAGGAAGGACTGCAGCTTTCCACCCAGTCGCAGGACCTTGCCAGTCGCGGACTCCAGGTGGTCGAAGGGCGCGTAAAAGCCGGCAAGGCTTCTCCAATCGAAATTTCGCGTGCTCAGGTGCAGCTCTCGGAAATTCAACTAGAGCTGAACCGCGCGCGCCTCAATCGAAGCAATGCCTACAAGCAACTGGCGCTCATAACTGGTGCAACGACGCCGAACTTCGAGCATGTCGAGGGTGATCTTGAGCGCCTGCCGTACCTGCCATCGCAGGCTGAGATGCTCGCGCGCATAACGGATACAGCGGATGTGCGGCTGGCCAGCATGCAAATCCGGCGTGCCGAGTCTTCCTTGGAGCTCGAAAAGTCGCAACGCATTCCCGACATCAACGTCAGCGTTGGCAGCCAATACGACGAAGGGCTTGGCGAACGAGTCAATTTGCTCGGCTTGTCGATGCCTATTCCGTTGTTCAATCGCAACCAGGGCAATGTGCTGGCCGCTGCTCGGGGGGCTGACCAGGCGAGCGATCTGCGCAATGCCACAGAACTTCGCCTGCGGGCGGAGGCTCAGCAGGCGTTTGAGCAATGGGAAAGTGCTAGAAGCGAAGTCGACTCGATCAGCAGCACGTTGCTTCCGACTGCGCAGCAAGCGGTAGAGGGGGCCGTTCGGGGATTTGAGATGGGCAAGTTTGCCTTTATCGATGTGCTCGATGCTCAGCGCACCCTTGTAAGCATGCGCTCCCAATACCTGAATACCCTGGATGAAGCTATTTCGGCTTGGGTGAGCTTGGAGAAGATTTACGGCTCCCAGCTCAACGTCGAATTCAAAAAATAAGCATCCCTGCACACCTACATAACGCCTTAGACGGTCGCGTCATGCGGCATAAAGCCTTGCCTGTTTACCAGGCGGCTTCATGTTTATTGAGCGCGTTTAGTCACCGCTGGGCCAAATTCAATACTTTTGATAATTTGGAGTTACCAATGGCATCAACAACTCCCAGAAAGCAGTGGCTGATGATCGCGGCCGTTGTCGCCATCGGTTTGGCCGTGGCGGGTCTGATTCTAAGTGGTAGCCCTGGTCAGTCCGGGGCGTCGGCTCACGCAGATCCCGAGCACCACGGGGATGCTTCGGCAGAGGCGCATGAAGAGGCCGACGAGCATGCAGATAAAGAGCACCATGAAGCCGTAGAACCCACCAGGGGCGAACATGGCGGCAAGCTTTTCACTGAGGGTGATTACGCGCTTGAAGTGACGATTTTTGAGGAAGGCGTAGAACCTCAGTTCCGACTCTATACCTACCTGGACGGCAAGCTTCTAAATCCTGCGGACAGCACGGTGCAAGTGACATTGTCGCGGCTTGGTCAGCCTGCGCAAATCATCAACTTCAGCAAAGAGAATGACTATCTGCGTGGCGATGCCGTGGTTGTAGAGCCGCATTCGTTCCAGGTTTCCATCAGCGCCAAGCACAGTGGCAAAAGCTACTCGTTCGGTTACGAGCAGGTTGAGGCGCGCGTGACTATGACGGATGCACAGCTTGAGCAGGGCGGTGTCACGCTCGCTACTGTTGGTCCCGCGAAAATTGCCTCCACGCTGCAGGTGCTGGGTGAGGTTCGTTACAACGGCGACCGCACGGTTCAGGTGACCCCGCAACTTGCCGGTCGGGTCGATTCGGTGGCGGTTAGTGCTGGCGATACGGTCCGCAAGGGCCAGGTGCTGGCCAAGATCTCCAGCCAGGCGCTTGCCGAACTGCGTGGCGAACTGCTTGCTGCCCAGCAGCGTTCGGCGCTTGCCCGCACGACCTATGCGCGTGAAAAACAATTGTGGGAGGAGAAGATTTCTGCCGAACAGGATTTCCTGCAGGCGCAGGTTGCCATGCAGGAGGCTGCTATCGCGGTGCAGCGCGTCCAGCAACAAATTGCCTCGCTGGGCGGTGCCCCGGCCAAAGGCCGGAACCTCACCGAGTTCGAGATTCGCGCCCCTATTGATGGCGTGATAACCAGCAAAAGCATCTCGGTTGGTGAGGTTCTCAAAGAGGACTCTGCAGTCTTTACCGTTTCCGATTTATCGACCGTCTGGGTGGATTCAACCATCGCGGCGAAGGACCTGGGCGTAATTGCCGAAGGGCAGAAAGTTGTCGTGAGCTTCAGCGGATTCGCCACCAAAGCTGAGGGCACCATTTCGTATGTCAGCGCTCTGGTTGGGGCACAGACCCGCTCGGCGACGGCTCGCATCGTTCTCACTAACCCAGATCGGGTATGGCGTCCCGGCTTGCCGGTGATGGTCGAAGTGGTTACTGAGGAAAACGACGTGCCTGTTGCTGTGGCGGTCGAAGCAATCCAGACCGTTCGCGATTGGCAAGTGGTGTTCGGCCGCTTCGATAACCAGCTGGAAGCTCGGCCTCTTGAGCTGGGCAAATCCGACGGACGCTTCGTCGAGGTTATCTCGGGTCTGAAGGTGGGTGATCGTTACGCACTGAAGAACAGTTTCCTGATCAAAGCTGAGCTTGGCAAAGCCGGCGCGAGCCATGACCACTAATCCGGAGTCGAGCCATGAAACAAGTTACAGCTATTTTTCGCCAGATCCGGCTTGAGGCCGTCGAGCAAGCGTTGCACGCACTGCCGCATCTGCCTGGATTTACCATTCTGCCTGCCCATGGCCATCCACGTGGCCACGGCAAGGATCACGGCTACATCGCAGACGAGTGGAACCCCGACTCTCACCAGCATCTCGTGCTATTGACGTTCTGTTCCGACGAGGTTGCCGATGAGATCGTTCAGGCCATAGAGAAGGCTGCCCACACAGGTGTGCCCGGTGACGGAATCGTTACCGTATCCCCTTTGACTGACGCATTGCGCATCCGTACTGGAGAGCGCGGTGATGCTGCGCTTTAGGGGAAATTGACATGTATGAACGATTAATTCGCTTCGCCATCGATCAGCGCTGGCTGGTTTTGCTGGCTGTGCTCGGCATGGCAGCGTTGGGTGTTTACAGCTATCAGAAACTGCCGATTGATGCGGTTCCCGATATCACCAACGTGCAGGTGCAGATCAATACCGAGGCCAAGGGCTACTCGCCGCTGGAGACCGAGCAACGTGTGACTTTCCCGATTGAGACGGTCATGGCGGGGCTCCCCAACTTGCAGGAAACGCGCTCCATCTCGCGTTATGGGCTGTCGCAGGTCACCGTCATCTTTGAAGACGGTACGGACATCTACTTCGCGCGCCAGTTGGTGAATGAGCGGATACAGGAAGCCCGCGGCAATCTTCCCAGCGATCTGTCGCCGGGCATGGGACCCATCGCCTCTGGTCTGGGCGAGATCTACATGTGGACCATCGAGTCGGTAGACGGCGCGAAAAAGCCGGATGGCAGCCGCTATACGCCGATGGATCTGCGTGAGATTCAGGACTGGATCGTCAAGCCGCAACTGCGAACCGTTAAAGGCGTTACCGAGATCAACACCATTGGCGGCTATGCCAAGGAGTTCCAGGTTTCGCCTATGCCGGAGCGTCTGGTCGCCCATGGCCTTAGCCTGCAGGACATTGTTGCGGCGCTGGAAAACAACAACGCCAACGTTGGGGCGGGTTACATCGAACGCAGCGGCGAGCAGTACCTGATCCGCGCTCCAGGGCAGGTCGGCACTATCGCGGACATCGCCAATATCATCATCAAGAACACCGATGGCGTTCCTGTGCGTATCGGTGATGTGGCCGAGGTTGGCCTGGGTAAAGAACTGCGTACCGGTGCCGCCACTGAAAACGGTCAGGAGGTAGTGCTCGGCACGGCGTTCATGTTGATTGGCGAGAACAGTCGTTATGTATCGCAGGCTGTCGACCAGCGCCTGAAGGAGATTAACCGCAACCTGCCGAAAGGGGTCATGGCGAAGACTGTCTATGACCGCACCGTATTGGTCGACAAAGCCATCAGCACGGTCAAAAAGAACCTGATCGAAGGTGCTCTACTGGTTATCGCGATCCTGTTCCTGTTCCTGGGCAACATCCGTGCTGCCCTCATCACTGCGATGGTGATTCCGCTATCGATGTTGTTCACCTTCACGGGCATGGTCAGCAACAAGGTCAGCGCGAACCTGATGAGCCTCGGCGCGCTCGACTTCGGCATCATCATCGATGGTGCTGTGGTGATCGTTGAGAACTGCGTGCGGCGTCTGGCCCACGCTCAGGCCGCCGCGGGCCGAACGCTGACCCGTAACGAGCGTTTTCATGAGGTTTTCGCGGCCTCGAAGGAAGCGCGTCGTCCGCTGCTGTTCGGTCAACTGATCATCATGGTGGTGTACCTGCCGATCTTTGCGCTGACGGGTGTGGAAGGCAAGATGTTCCACCCGATGGCGTTCACCGTGGTGACTGCCCTGCTGGGGGCCATGATCCTCTCTGTGACGTTCGTCCCGGCGGCTGTTGCGCTATTCCTCAATGGCAACGTCAGCGAGAAAGAAAACCGCTTGATGGTCTGGGTCAAGCAAGGCTACGCGCCGTTGCTGGATTGGGTCATGGTCAGCAAGCCACTGGTGTTGACCATTGTGGCAGTCATCATGGTGCTTTCAGGCTTGGCTGCTTCGCGGATGGGTAGCGAGTTTGTGCCGAGTCTGGATGAAGGCGATATCGCGCTGCATGCCCTGCGCATTCCAGGTACCAGCCTCTCGCAAGCGATTGACATGCAGGTGCAACTCGAACAAAGGGTCAAATCCTTTGCCGAGGTTGATACGGTGTTCGCCAAGCTGGGAACCGCTGAAATCGCGACTGACCCGATGCCGCCGAACGTGGCGGACAACTTTGTCATGCTCAAGCCGCGCGACCAATGGCCCGACCCTGATCGTAGCAAAGCCGATCTGGTTGCGGCGATGCAGGAAGCGGTCGAACAGGTTTCCGGCAACAACTACGAATTCACTCAGCCCATCCAGATGCGCTTCAACGAACTGATCTCCGGCGTGCGCAGTGACGTCGCGGTGAAAGTGTTTGGCGACGACATGGACGTGATGAATGAGACCGCCGAGCAAATCGCTGAGGTGCTGGAGGGTATTCCGGGTGCCGCCGATGTGAAGGTTGAGCAGACCACGGGGCTGCCGATGCTCAGTGTACAAATCGACCGTGAGAAAGCCGCGCGATTCGGTTTGAATGTCTCGGAGATTCAGGACGCCATTTCCACCGCCATCGGCGGGCGCGAAGCTGGAGCGCTGTTTGAAGGTGACCGGCGCTTCGATATCCAGGTTCGCCTGGCAGACGAGTGGCGAAATGACGTCGACAAAATCCAGCAGCTGCCTATTCGCCTGGCCAATGGCGACGGCCTAGATAGCCCAGGGTTTGTGCGCTTGGCTGATGTGGCGAGTGTGATTTCCGCCCCTGGTCCGAACCAGATCAGCCGTGAAAGTGGCAAGCGCCGTGTGGTAGTTACTGCCAACGTTCGTGGCCGCGATATTGGCTCTTTTTTCGCCGAGGCCGAGAGCAAAATCGCCCAGGCGGTAAGTGTCCCTACAGGTTACTGGACAACCTGGGGGGGGACCTTCGAGCAGCTTCAATCGGCTGCCAAGCGCCTGCAAATTGTCGTGCCAGTGTCGCTGCTGCTGGTGTTCACGCTGCTTTTCATGATGTTCGGCAATGTCAAAGATGGTCTGCTGGTATTCACCGGCGTGCCCTTCGCACTGACAGGCGGGATCATGGCCTTGTGGCTGCGTGATATTCCGCTCTCGATCTCTGCGGGGGTGGGCTTCATTGCATTGTCGGGTGTGGCGGTACTCAACGGCCTGGTCATGATTTCCTTCATTCGTAGTTTGCGTGAGAACGGCATGGGGCTGGACGAGGCCATTCGCGAAGGCGCGTTGACTCGTCTGCGGCCTGTGCTGATGACTGCCTTGGTGGCGTCTCTGGGCTTTATTCCAATGGCCACGGCCATTGGCACGGGTGCGGAGGTTCAGCGGCCTCTGGCCACGGTGGTAATTGGCGGAATCCTGTCATCAACGGCGCTGACGCTGCTGGTGCTGCCATTGCTCTACCGCTTGGCCCATCGCATGCGTTAAGTTCACAACGCTATTCGTGTACAAGCAAAAGCCCCGCTCAAAAGCGCAATGCTGTTCACTGAAGGATTGTTGACTAATCCTCGAGCAGCAGGAAAATCCGGAATCTGATAAGGATTCCGGATTTTTATGCCCGTAGCACAGGATTTGAGCGCTGTTCTGCGGGTGCCCACAGAATTCGGCAAAAATAGTACGCTAGTCGGGTAGCCCCGGGTCATTACTGATCCAGGGCCCCCTGAGAACCGTACGTGCGATTTTGGGGTTTGGGGAGCAACGGAACCGTGCGACCTGAGGTCGTCTGAATTTCTGTTTTACTGGAGAGTTTTCTCCCGATGAAACCGGTTGTTCCATCAACCGTTTCCTACCTGGACATGCGGGGCCGGTAACAGCTCGGTGTGAAGCTCTGGGGACAATGTACCCGCCGATTTACTCGGTACGCCTACCCGCGAGGGGAAGCGGAATCTACCAGCACAAGGGTGGTGAGGGGCTAGGAACGAGCGGCTACGACCAACATATGTGAACCTCTGTTAAACGTCGTCATGCTCAACAAGCCAAATGTGCTGACAGGCTTGAACCAAAACGGTACGCGGCAAGGTATGACCCCTTGATTCCTGGGTCATCATGGACAGTAGGCCGCCGGCGAATAGGAAGGGTCCGCCCCGCTCAGAATTTCAGGCGGAACAGGGTAAGCCCGTAGTGCCGCCGGAAACGGCAGGCGAACCGCAAGGAACGCTGTGGGTGCTGCGGGTAGAGGAATGCGGAAAAAGCGAAGGCCTGCCTGTAATGGGCGGGATAGGGGTTGGGGGAGCAACGGAACAGTGCGACCTGAGGTCGTCTGAATTTCTGTTTTACTGGAGAGTTTTCTCCCGATGAAACCGGTTGTTCCATCAACCGTTTCCTACCTGGACATGCGGGGCCGGTAACAGCTCGGTGTGAAGCTCTGGGGACAATGTACCCGCCGATTTACTCGGTACGCCTACCCGCGAGGGGAAGCGGAATCTACCAGCACAAAGGTGGTGAGGGGCTAGGAACGAGCGGCTACGACCAACATATGTGAACCTCTGTTAAACGTCGTCATGCTCAACAAGCCAAATGTGCTGACAGGCTTGAACCAAAACGGTACGCGGTAAGGTATGACCCCTTTATTCCTGGGTCATCATGGACAGTAGGCCGCCGGCGAACAGGAGGGGTCCGCCCCGCTCAGAAATTCAGGCGGAACAGGGTAAGCCCTTAGTGCCGCCGGAAACGGCAGGCGAACCGCAAGGAACGCTGTGGGTGCTGCGGGTAGAGGAATGCGGAAAAAGCGAAGGCCTGCCTGTAATGGGCGGGATACGGGCTGAAACATTGCTCGACGCGAAAGTGGGCAGACTTCCGTATGGTCATTCATGGCGAGAGAACTTGATTAATCGTTACTCGAAGGAAAGCAGATGACGGCTATTGGTAGCGCTGCGAAAACAGATGCGATCGGTACTGGTGCACCTTCGCACGCTGAAAAGATGTGGCTTCAGGCTAACTGGGGCCTCATCAAAGAAGAAGTGAAACGACTCCAGGCGCGTATCGCTAAGGCAACAATGGAAGGCAGATGGGGCAAGGTGAAAGCCCTGCAACACCTGCTGACCCGCTCGCACAGCGGCAAGATGTTAGCTGTCAAACGAGTGACAGAAAATCGTGGCAAGAGAACGCCGGGCGTCGATGGCAAAATCTGGTCGACCCCGGCGGCCAAGTGGAGCGGGATGGAGTCAATGCGACATCGCAGCTACCGTGCGTTGCCGCTTCGACGTATTTGGGGTCATGCCGAGATAAGGGGGAAATTCATTCATTTTGTCTGTAACCAACTGTTATTTAACGGTTTATGTTCATGCCTGTGGTGGTTGAGGCTAATTCAGGCCTGCCCCTCTCAGCGCAATGCCGAGACAAGGCAAAAACTAGGGCATTCGCTCTGTAAGTGGCTGTATTTAAATTAGTTTTTTCAGAAGGACGAGCGCATCAAATCGCCTCCGCCTCCGCCTCCGCCTCCGCCTTCTGCTGAGTGCTCTGTTGCGCGATGATGGTCGTACAGAAATCCATGAGTGAAGAAAAAATTGCCTATTCCCTCATAAGTGAAGATTTTCTAGGCCAAGTTAAGGAAATCTGTAGCAATGAATCGATTCTGAAGCTTTTGGATGGCGCCCCTTCTCGACCGCCGCTGGAGGTACTGACCGTGGAGCACATTGTTACTCAACCGGCTGAAACGGTCGCAGACATTACCGGTGATGTCTGCGGCCAGAGCGCTCGTGTGGAAGGCTATGGCCAACAGTTTGGAACCCTTCAAGCCCAGTGGGGGGTCTGGTTCCAAGCATGATGGTGAGCGCTATGAGGTTCATCTTTGCGAGCCTTGCTTTTTCCGCACGCTGAGCGCTTTGCGTCGCGAACGTATGGTCAACACCATGTTCGACGAGGAGCCCAATACCACAGAGGATGAGTTCGGTCTGGTGCGCCGTGGCGAATTCTGGGGCGACGGCTGAGCCTGGCCGCGCAGATATCGGTATCTAATGGTACGGGATAAGAATCGCGATCCCGGAGGCGGCATGGACAAACTCTACGATAAGCTGGGATTGCCGAAAGGCCATTATCGGCTGCATCACGCTCTACTGGCGGGGCTGCCAGTATCGCTGGCTGCCGATCTGGCGCGGGAGCTTGGGCTGCCGCCCGCACGAGTGACGAAATGGGTCGGGGCATCCACCCGACCTGCCACGATGCCCATGCAGCCAGGCGAGATTTTCTGTCGTCTCGTCGAGACTCTGGATGTTCTTCTGGAGCGGTATGACGACAACCTGGAGGGTGCGCTCCACTGGCCGACAACACCGAATATGGCGCTGGCCAATGAGCGACCGGCCGATCTGCTGGTCACAGAGACTGGCAGGCGTACTGTACAGCAGGCCATTCATGCGATTGAATATGGCCTGCCGGTTTGATCCATCGCGTGGGGTTAGCGGGCGGCGGCTGGCGTGGTAGTGGTGGCTGTTCAGCGTTCAATCGAGGAGCTGAAGATTGGCTCGAAAATCGAACCTTCCGCTTGCTCCTCAATCCGGCCGGCCAGGAGCCCATCATCCTGGCTCGGATAGTGACGTAACAACCGCTGGGCCTCATTGCGGATGGATTCCGGCAAGGTGGTGTCACGAGAGACCTCGACGAGAAACTCGCGGGTCTGCACCACGGCGTGGGTACGTTCGTAGGGTAGCGTCATCTGCACCTCCACTCAGCTTCTGGCCTCAGTGTGCCGGATCATGGGCTACTTGCACCACCGCTGTTCGCGGGCGGCGCATGTCCGAGCAGTTTCAGCTGTGCGGTGGCTTCGACCAAGCGCTCCTGCAGGCCCTGCGCTTGCTGTGCCTGAATCGCGGAGGCTTCATCAAACCGGGCCACTTCCTCCTGCAAGGTATGACAACGCTGCGCCAGGGCTTCGTTCGTGCGCTCGACGCCGGCTAGAGCGTTCTGGGCGGTCTCCAGGGCCTGCGTCTTCTGTGCCAGTAGCTGCTGCTGCGCATGCTGATCCTTCTGCAGCTGCCGCGCCTCGGCGAGCAGGCGCGCGTTGTCGCGGTTCAGTTGGGTCAGCTCGTCCTGTTTGATGATCAGGGTCTGCTGCAGCTGCCGCAGCTCCAGTTGTAGTTGTTGCATCTGTGACTCGTGCCGGCGCTGTTCCTGCTCACGCTGTTCCTTGCTGGCCTGGCGATAGTGCTCCAGGGCATCACGGGCATGCTGATGCTTGTCCTCCAGTGAGCGAATTTGCCCGTCGCGGTCCTGCAGGCGCGCTTCCTGATCGCGGTTGGCTTGCTGCAAGCGGGCATTCTCAACCTCGGTCTGTTGGCGCTGCTGCTGTTCCTGCTGTAGTGCTTGCTGGGCAGTCTGGAGCTGCTCTGTGAGCCCAGTGCACTGACTTTCCAACTGCTGGATGCGGCTTTCGGCCTGCCGAACCTGGTTTTGATAGTCGAGGCGTTCGCGTGCCAGCTGCTCGCGCTCCTGGGCCACGGCGGCCTGCGCTTCCTCCTTTAGCTGATCCGCCAACTGGCCGACCAGGTTGGCCAACTGCTCGCTGAGCGGTATTGCGGCCGCATTCCGGCCGCACTCGGCGTCTTCGAGTTCTTTCAGATAGCGGTGAATGGTGGTTTTCGAGCCGGTATTGCCCAGTTCGACCCGTATCGCGTCGATGCTGGGGTTCTCGCCCCGCGCCAGGATGGCCTGTCGGGCCTTCTGAACCAGCGCCTTGTTGATGCCGCCACGGGCCATGGTTTGCTCCGACGATTTCGTAGTGAATTACATACCATGTAAATACATACCACAATTTGCATATTAAATTCAGATATTTCAGGTTAGCTCATTTTTGATAATATAAGATTATCCAAGGCCAGACGCTTTTTGCCTGGTTTTGCCCTCCGAAACGGTACGCACAGGCCCATCTCCCATGCTTTCCGAGCTTGATCGCTACATCGCCGCCGGTACCCGCGACAACACCCGACGCAGCTATCAGGCCGCGGTCGAGCACTTCGAGGTGAGCTGGGGTGGCTTCCTGCCGGCCACCAGCACGGCGGTGGCCGATTACCTGGTGGCCTACGCCGGCAAGTTGTCGCTGAATACCTTGCGCCTGCGTCTGGCCGCGTTGGCGCAGTGGCACCTGAGCCAGGGTTTCCTCGACCCCACCAAGAGCCCAGTGGTCAAACAGGTGTTGAAGGGCATCCGCACCCTGCATCCGCAGCAGGAGAAACAAGCCGAGCCGCTGCAATTGCTGGCACTGGAGCGCTGCATTGGTTGGCTTGAAAAAGAAGCCGAGGTGGCGTTGATCGCCCAGGATCACAAGCGCCTGCTGCGCAGCCGACGCGATCGCGCCTTGATTCTGCTCGGCTTCTGGCGCGCCTTTCGCAGCGAGGAGCTCTGTCGGCTGGAGGTGGAGTTCATCCAGGTCAAACGCGGGGAGGGCATGCGTATCTTTCTGCCCTGGAGCAAAGGCGATCGCGACAGCAATGGGGCGACCTATGCGGCCCCGGCGCTGGAGCGACTGTGTCCCGTCGAGGCCTATAACGACTGGATCAGCACGGCGGGGATTGCCAAGGGACCGGTGTTTCGCGGCATTGATCGCTGGGGGCGGCTATCCGACCAGGCGCTGCATCCCTATAGCGTGGCGCCTATCCTGCGCGAGGCTTTGGCAGGGGCGGGCGTGGCGGGCGAACTGTACAGCAGCCACTCCCTTAGGCGCGGCTTCGCCAACTGGGCCAGTCAGAGTGGCTGGGATCAGAAGTCGCTGATGAGTTACGTCGGCTGGAAGGACAGCAAGTCCGCGTTACGCTATGTCGATGCCCGCATGGAGTTTCAGTTGCCACCGGCCACCCCACTTATCGCGGAATAGGGCCTCATGTATGTCATCGCTTGAAAAAGGCAAACTGGGTCGGCGCGCGGCTGGCTGAGAGTGTCATGCTGATAAGTGGCTGCCTTCGACGTTGGCGAGCGGGGTTACCGACCGGCTTCACCTGCAAGCCAGGCCAGCGTAAGGCTGATGAATCGTTTGCGATAAACGATGCCGTCCCACTCCAGCTGCCGGCGGCCTTGCTGCACGCGGTCATCCAGGCCGAGTCGCGGTACAACCCCAAGGCACGTTCGGACAAGGGCGCAGCAGGCCTGATGCAATTGATGCCCGGCACCGCCCGGGAACTGGGGGTCAGCAACGTGCTCGACCCGGCCTCGAATATCCAAGGCGGGGCGCGTTACCTCAAGCGCCTGATGGTGATGTTCGATAACGATATGGCCCTGGCGCTGGCGGCCTATAACGCCGGGCCTGCGGCGGTATTGCGCCGGGGGCGGGTCATCCCTCCGTTCAGTGAGACCCAGCGCTATGTGCCCAGCGTGCTGCGCACCTACCGCGCCTTGCAAGGCCTTGCTCCGGATGCACCGCTGTGAAGGCCGGCGCAGCAATGCCCCAGCTGCACCCATAACCGGGTACAGCCTCCATCGCGTATGGCCAGCCCCCGAATACTGGGGGTTGGGGGTAAAATCCCAACGCAATTTCGAGTAATAACTCATAACTATCTGAATACAAATAAGAAAAATGTGTGGCACGGGCCTTGCTCAAGCGGTTCTATCGATCCCTGCAGCGGCGCAACGACCCCGGAGGCCCGCCACCATGAAATGGCACACCCAACCCCATCGCCTGATAAACCTGAGCCTGCTGGCAGTTGCCTTGCTGGGCACAGGTTCCTTCGCCGAGGCCGCCGCGCGTTGCGAGCGAACGCTGGTCGCCAATGTCGTCGCGTTCGACCAACCGCTGATGTTCAACCGCCTGGGCGCGCAGAACGTCAACGGCATGATCTTCGCCCTGCGCCGCGACGTGGTCGATGAGCACAATGTGCCCCTGACCCAGGGCGGCGCCGCCGTACCGGGCAAAGTCACCCTGCGCCCGGACAAACGTCCGCGGCCGATGGTACTGCGCGTCGCGGCGGGCGATTGCCTGACCATCAACCTGCAGAACCTGCTGACCCACCAGGCCAACCCCAACAAGCACCTGGGCGGGGAAGAGGACGAACATGGCGTCGATGCCCAGGTCACCGATCGCCATGTAGGGTTCGTGGTCAACGGCATGCAGGCGTTGAGCAGCATCGAAGACATCTCCGCCAACACCGGCCGCAACGGCAATTTCCTCCTCGCCCCGGGCGCCAGTCGTTCCTACACCCTATACGCCGAGCGCGAAGGCGCCTTTGCTGCCAGCAGCCTTGGCGCCACCTTCGGTGGCGAAGGCACCGCCGGCAACGTTGCCAACGGTCTGTTCGCCCAGGTGGTGGTCGTGCCCAAGGGCGGCAAGACCTACCGCAACGTCGTCACTGAAGAAGAAATGCGCCTGGCCAGCAGCGGCCGAACACCCGCCGGGCAGCCGATCGTCAACTACGAAAGCCGCTTCCCGCAACGCCAACCCTGGATCAGCGAAGGCAAGGCCGGCACGCCGATCCTGAGCATGGTCGACGGCAACGAAATCATTTCCAGCGAAACCGATGCCATCGTCCTGGGGCCCAACGCCGACGGCAGCTTCCCACCATCGACTTACCCGCTGGAAAGCCAGGGCAAGCGCAACCCTGCCATCCCTAACCGGCTCGAGCCGTTCCGTGACTTCGCCGCGGTGTTCAACGATGAAACCGCCGTCACCCAGGCCTTCCCCGGTTACTGGGCGGACCCGGTCATGGCTCACATGCTCGAGCCGACCCGTGACTCGTTCATGATCAACTATGGCTCGGGCGGCATCGGTGCCGAGGTCATTGCCAACCGTCTGGGGGTCGGGCCGATGCACGACTGCCTGTCGTGTGCCTATGAAGAGTTCTTCCTCAGCGCCCACACCGTCGGCGATGTCGCCATGCTGGTGGACGTGCCGGCCAACGTCGGCCTGGAGCGTTTGTCTCCCGGCCAGGTGCCGCCGGCCGACCAGGTCGGGATCAAGGCCTCGATGGCGCTGTTCCCGTCTGAACCCTCGAACGTCAACCACAGCTACATCGGCGACTTCGTCAAATTCCGCAACAGTCACAACGGTTACGAACAACACATTTTCCACTTGCACGGTCACCAGTGGCTGTTCAACCCCAATGACGACAACTCCGATTACATGGATGCGCAGGGCATAGGCCCAGGGGCCGGCTACACCTATGAAATCGCCAACGGCGGTTCGGGCAACCGCAACCGGGTGTCGGGCGACTCGATCTACCACTGCCACTTCTATCCGCACTTCGCCCAAGGCATGTGGAGCATGTGGCGCGTGCACGATGTGTTCGAGGAGGGCACGCGGCTTGAAGTATCCCAGCAAGGCGAGGACGGTTATCACACCACGCCCTTTGCGCTGCGCAGCGGTAAACCTGCGGCCGGAGCACGGGCCTTGCCCGATGGCGAGATCGTTGCCGGTACGCCGATTCCGGCCGTGGTGCCGTTGCCCGGCAAGGCCATGCCGCCGATGCCGGGCAAGGTCGCGGTGGTGCCCAAGTTCGGTGAACGCTTGATCGCCAACAGCGAACCGGCGGTGATCGGCTCAGTAGCGCTGGTCGATCGCAGCGAAGCCAACCGCAATGGTGACGGCACCCTGAAGAACCCGGGTTATCCATTCTGGATCGGTGGCATCGAGAGCACCGTCGGCCAACGGCCACCGACGCCACCGCTGGACATGCTCGACCCGGCCAAGGCCCAGGCCCTGAAAGACAGCGGCAAGGCCTTGTGGGCGAACCTGGACCCCAATCAGGTCGCCGGCTGGGATGGCGGCCTGCCACGCCATGCCCTGGACGGCGTGGCCGCTGGGGGCGTGGCAGAAGTCATCACCAGCGCCCTGGACTTGTCCAAGCGTGTCACCCGGGCCAAGCCTGTGTATCTGCCGGAGGAGGGCAACGACGTCGAACAGGCGGCGATGATTTTCCACTCCAGGCCCGAGCATCCAAGCTTCGCCGTGTTGCCAGGCGGCGTGGTGCAACCGCGTGCCTATCGCACCAACGGCGCGACGCCGGTGGCCGGTGCGCCGTTCTTCGAACCGTGCATGGACGACCGGCAAAAGCGCCTGACCACCAGCGCAGGCATGGGGAGTTTCAACAGTGGCGAGCGTATCGATGGCATGTCGTTCACCGGCGCCTCGCCGTTCTCCGCCGATCACCCGCGTATCTATAAAGGTGCCAACATTCAGTTCGACGCCGTGTTCAACAAGGTCGGCTACCACTTCCCGCAGCAACGGATGATTTCGCTCTGGGAGGATGCCTGGGCGGTCATCAACAAGCAGCGGCCGCCGGAACCTCTGGTCATGCGCACCAATACCTTCGACTGCGTGATGTACCAGCACACCAACCTGATCCCGTCGTACTACGAGCTGGACGACTATCAGGTGCGCACGCCGACCGATGTGATCGGCCAGCATATCCACCTGCCCAAGTGGGACCTGACCGCAGCCGATGGTGCGTCCAATGGCTGGAACTACGAGGACGGCATTCTGTCGCCAGCCACGGTGGTCGAGCGCATCCACGCCATTCGCGAGTTCAACGGATGCCAACAGCCCGATCCGCGCGACGGTACGGCGACCTGCCCGCAAGCGAAGAACCATCCGTTCTTCGGGCAATACGGGCGGGCCGACTGGGTCGGTGCGCGGACCGCCATGCAGCGTTGGTTCGTCGATCCCGTGGTCAACGTGCGCAATATCGACCGTGGCCTGGGCACTATCTTCACTCACGATCACCTCGGCCCATCGACGCACCAGCAACTGGGGCTGTATGCCACTGTGCTGGCCGAACCTGCCGGCTCCACCTGGTTCCACGCCGAAACCGGCGAGCCGTTGGGTACGCGCCAGGATGGCGGGCCGACCTCATGGCAGGCCGTGGTTTCGACTGGCGACCTCGATGGCGATGGTCGCAACGACAGCTTCCGTGAGTTCTTCCTGGAGTACAGCGACTTCCAGCACGCCTACGAGGCCGGTGTCTATGTCGGCGCCGGCCCCAACGGCGTACCTGACGGCAACGCCTTCCCGGTGACCGCCGACAGCTTCCGCTACGCGATCAACCCGCCGGTGCGCAAGAACGCCGACAACCTGCTGGAGTCGACGACCGAAGTGACCGGCGGGCAAATCCTCGGTTGCCCGAACCGGCCTTGCCCGCAGGCGATCTCGGTCGATGACCCGGGCATGTTCGTGGTCAATTACCGCAACGAGCCGGTGGGTCTGCGCGTCTACGATCCAAACCGCACGGCACCGGACGGCAAGCCCGGCATGCAGGCCGACGGCATGGCCGGCGACCTCGCCTACGCCTTGCAGAGCCGTACCGACCGCGCCATTGCCGCGCTCAACCTGGCACCCAGCGCAATCACCGCCGCCACCGGGCCAACCGGCGGCACCACGGTGTTCCCGCCGCACATCAACCGCGGTGGCGACGAGCCCGGTGATCCGTTCACGCCCATGTTGCGCACCTATTCGGGTGACAACGTGCGGCTGCGGGTCATCGCTGGCGGCTATGAAGAGGAGCACAACGTGACCCTGCACGGCGTCAAGTGGCTGCAGAACGGCACGGGCTTCGGCAACAGCTCCAACTCGGGCTGGCGCGCGTCGCAGATGGTCGGCACCTCCGAGCAGCTGGGCTTCATGGCACCGGTGGCGATGATGTCCAGTTCGGCGGCCACCACCGGCGACTACCTGTACTCGATGGATGCATCGCTCGAAGGCTACTGGAGCGGTATCTGGGGCGTCATGCGCAACTACACCGCCAGCCGTAACGATCTGTTCGCCTTGCCGAACAATCCCAAGCCCATGGCCGCCCGCAATACGGTTGCTTTCAACGGTATCTGCCCACGTTACAGCGCCAACCCGACCGGGATCGGCACGCGGCCGACGCCACAGCGCAACTATGAAGTGGTCGCCGCCCTGGCCAACGATATCCTGAGCAATCCCCTGGGGCTGACTATCGGTGATGCCGCCGGAACCGGCCAGCATGTGGGTGGGCCGCTGAACCCCGCCGGTGGCACCCTGGTGTTCAACTCGCGGCCGACCAGCATCCCCCAGGCCACCATTTTCGACCCCGAAGATGGCGAGACCTTCACCATCGGTGGCCAATCCGGGCCGCTGCATGACCCGACCGCGATCCTGTACGTGCGCAAGGCCGACCTCGACCCGCTGACCGGCAAGCTCAAGGCCGGGGTGCCGATCGAACCGCTGGTGTTGCGCGCCGCATCCGGTGACTGCATCAACATCACCCTGGAAAACCGCCTGCCCTCGGTCATGCCGGATCTGCCCACCACGGCAATCATGCAAGGCCTGGTCAAGCGCGACCGCTTCAGTTCGAACGGAGCGACCACCTTCAACAACAACCTGATGCGGCCGTCGAGCCATGTCGGCTTGCACGCCCAGTTGCTGGCCTACGACATCACCAAGTCCGATGGCGCCAACGTCGGCATCAACCCGGTGCAGACCGTGGCACCGCGCACCGGCAACGGCGCGTACTCGACCCGGACCTACCAGTACTACGCCGGGCACCTGGAGCGCGAAGGCAAACCGGTATCGCAACTGGGGCGCAGCGTCGACAACATCAACGCCACGGCCATCGAGTTCGGCGGGCTGAACCTGCTGGCGGCCGACATGATCAAGCAACCGCAGAAAGGCCTGGCCGCTGCCATGAGCGTCCTGCCGGTGGGGGCGACCTGGACCGAAGATGCGCGCAGCCGTGCCTCGGCCACGGTGCAGGCTCCGGGGCAGACGGCCTATCGCGACTTCGCGATGGTCTGGCAGAAGGCCTTGAACATGCGCTGGGCCAACGGCCGTCCGGTGGAGAACATGGCGCCTGAAGGCATGGGCATACCCAACGATCCGAAAGACAACTCCGGCATGGCCATCAACTACAAGAGCGAGCCGCTGTGGTACCGCTTCGGCCTGGCACCGGACGCGCCCTTCGGGCATGCCGACGGCCATGGCTGGGCGGATGTGCCCAACGCCCACATGGCCTACAGCAACGCCCTGGTCGGCGGCGATCCGGTCACCCCGGTGTTCTATGCCAAGCCTGGCCAGCCGTTCCGCAGCCATGTGCTGATGCCCAGCGGCGGCAGTCGCGGCTCGACCTTCCAGCTCGACGGTCACGTCTGGCCGCTGCATGCGCTGCAAGCCGAGAAGTCCGACGCCGCTGGCTTCCCGTTGCCTTCGCCGGGGATCGGGTCGGTGCGCTTCGGTTTCAACCCGATGGCGATGTACATCGGCGCGCAGGAAAGCGTCCTGCCGGCCGCGCACTTCAGCTTCATGCTGCCCAGTGCCGGGGGGGCCAATGCAGTTCCCGGCGACTACCTGATGCGTGACTACACTGCTTTCGGCAACGTTGGCGGTCTCTGGGGAATCCTGCGGGTGACCAACGAACCTGAACCGGCACCGGCACCGGCACCACCGCCAGCACCTTGACAACGCTGTGCCTGCGATAGAGGGGCGGGCCCGAACCCAGGGCCCGCACCGTACAAAAAAATAAAACTGCCACCGCGCCACGCCGGTGGTCCAGGAGGGATGTGCAGTGAACGTCTCAATCGTCAAAGGATCCTTTGTTGCAATGCTGATGGGGCTGCTCCTTGCCGGGATGCTGTACTGGTACGAGGGACAGTGTGACGATGTCTTGCCACTCATTACTCCTGTTCAACCCCAGCAGAGGCTGGAGCGTGACGGGGTCGCGATCGAGTTCGAGGCGCGCCCGGTCAATGGCACGGCGCTGACCGAGGGCATGTTTGCCGATATGCGCTTTCGCGTCACTGACAGTGCTTCGGGACAGCCGATGTCGGGCATCGCCCCCGGGGCCTGGCTCGATCAGGCCCAAGCGCTGCAATTTCCGGCCAATGAGGCCAAGAGTTGCAAGGCGCGGGTGGCCCTGTACCTCAAGAGCAGCATTGGCGCGCGGCCGTTGCTCGACCTCAACAGTTACTACCTGTTGGTAATGAACAAGGACGCCAGTCTCAGTGTGATCGACCCGTCGGTTTCAGTCGGCGGGGTCACCAGCACAATGAGCCGGGTTGCCCTCAAGCAGCCGCCGATGGACTGGGTGGCAACCGCCGATGACAAACGCGTATTCGTGTCCATGCCGGCTGCCGGGGAGGTGGCGGTGATCGATGCGGAAAAATTCCAGGTACTCTCCAATGCAAGCGCCGGAAGCGCGCCGGTAAGGGTCGCCCTGCAACCGGACGAACGCCTGTTGTGGGTCGGCAACAACGCGCCCGACGAAGCCAAGAGCGGTGTGACCGTCATCGATACCCGCTCACTCAACACCCTCAAGTTCCTGCCCACCGGCAAGGGGCACCATGAGATTGTCTTCAGCAAGGACTCGCGTCATGCCTTTGTCAGCAACCGCGACAGCGGCACGCTGAGCGTGATCGACGTGGCCACCCTGGAGGTCGTGCAGCAGTTGCAAACCGGCTCGCACCCGCTGTCGGTCGCCTATTCACCCTTGTCCCAGGCCGTCTATGTGGCCGATGGCAAGGACGGCACCATCACCGTCATCGATGCCGCCACCCTGCAGGTGCGCAAGGTGATCAAGGGTCAGCGGGGCCTGGGGCCGATGCGCTTCAGTGAAGATGGCCGTTTCGGCATCGTGCTCAATACCCTGGAAAACCGGGCGCAAGTGATCGATGCGGCCAGTGACGAAGTGATTCATAGCCTGGAAGTGTCACCGGAACCCTTTCAACTGACCTTCACCAAGGCGTATGCCTATATTCGCGGCCTGGCCTCGCCGCGAGTGACCATGATCAACCTGTCCACCCTGGGCAAGGACCGTCAGCCGATCCTCCAGGGTTTCGAGGCCGGCCCTGCGGCACCGAGGCTGGCCGGTGATTTGCCATTGGCCCCGGGGTTGAGCCCGTCGCGCGATGACAACTCGGTGTTCGTGGTCAATCCGGTCGACAACACCACTTACTTCTATGCCGAAGGCATGAACGCTCCCATGTCCGGTTACCCCAACCGCGGGCACACCGCCCGGGCGGCCATGGTCATCGATCGCAGCCTGCGCGAGGTGGAGCCGGGGGTGTACAGCTCGCGGGTGAAGATGCCGGCGGCCGGGCGCTTCGATGTGGCCTTTCTGCTCAACCAGCCACAGATCGTGCATTGCTTCAACACTGAAGTCGAGATCAACCCCGCGCTGGAAAAAGCCCTGGCCACCCCGCGCCTGGAGTTCCTGATGGACAAAGTGGCCGCCCCCCTGGGCAGCCCGTTCACCGTGCGCCTGCGGGTGGTCGAAGGGCGCAGCGGTCATCCACGCAAGGGCCTCAAGGATTTGCAGTTGCGTTACTACCTGGCGCCTTCTTCACGGCCGCAGGAAGTGCTGACCAAAGAGGTGGCCGACGGCATTTATGAAGCCGCGCTGGACCTGCCCCAGGTCGGTGCCTATTACCTGCATGCCCGCTCGGCCACCCTGGGTGCCGCCTTCGATCAGCAGACCTATACCAGCTTGCGGGTCTTGCCGGGAACCCCGATCGCGGCCCCCACCCAGCAAACGGCCCCAAAGCCATAAGGAGCAACCTATGAAAGCCATGACTGCGAGCATTGCCCTGGCACTTTTCGGCCTGGTGGGGATGGGCGGGCAGGTTCAGGCCCACTCGATGGACGAGCATGCCCAGCACGCCCGACAGGCAGCTGACACCCGGCAGGAGGGCACGCAGGTATCGTTTGCCGATGTGTCGTTGCTCGACCAGAACGGCAAGCCGGTGCGCCTGAGCCAGGATCTGGTCCGCGACCGGATCGTGGTGATGGGCTTCATCTACACCAGTTGCACCACGGTTTGCCCGTTGGTGTCATCGATCATGAGCAAAGTGCAACAGCAGCTCGGCGGGCGCGTTGGCGACGACGTGCAACTGGTCTCGATCAGCATCGATCCGCAACGCGACGACCCGCCACGCTTGCTTGGCTATGCGAAAAAATTCCAGAGCGGCCCCGGCTGGAGCTGGCTGACCGGCAGCCCCCAGGCGATCAACGATACCCTCAAGGGCCTGGGCACCTGGACTGCCGATTATCGCAATCATCCGCCGCTGATCCTGGTCGGCGATGGCCGCAGTGATCACTGGACCCGCTTTTACGGCTTCACCGACCCGGCGCTGCTGGTCAAGCGCGTGCAGGAACTGGGGGCTGCGCGCGTGCACGCCCGGCATACCGCCGTCGCACAGGGGGAGCAGCCATGAAGCGCCTTCAATGGATCGCCCTGACCCTGTGCTGCTGGGCCTTGCCGACGCTGGCACATGAGGCCGCAGTGCCGCCTGCACCGGCTCAGCCGCCAAGCGGAACCCACGACGCCCAGGCGTATTTTACCGACACTCAGCTGCTCGACCAGAATGGCCAGCCCCTGCGCTTTTACAGTGATGTACTGAAAAATCGCGTGGTGCTGCTCAATGTGATCTTCACCCACTGCAACGATGCCTGCCCGCTGATCACCCGTAAACTCAAGGAGGTACGCGACGCCCTGGGCGAGCCCCTGGCCAGCCAGGTGTATTTCATCTCCCTGACCAGCGACCCGCAAAACGACAGTCCGTCGGTGCTCAAAGACTTTGCCCGCAAGCAAGGTGCGGACAATCCCAATTGGCTGTTCCTGACCGGCGAACAGGCGAACATTGATCTGGTGCTGGGCCGTCTGGGCCACCTTATTCCAAGCCCCGAGCAACATTCGACGCAGCTTATCGTCGGTGACGTCGCCAATAAACGCTGGAGCAAGATCCGACCGGACGCACCGGCTGCGGCCATCGCCCAGCGCCTGCAATTGTTGACCCTGCCCGTGGTCGGGCGCTGAGTGCCGGTGGCCGCCATGAAGCCCATTGCGCTGTGGATGACTGGCCTGCTCCTTTGCATTGGTGTGGCCACAGAACAGTTGCACTCGCGTTACTGGATCAAACAGGCACGCGGACAGTAACCAGCCGGCGCCCAAGTTGGGGGGAAACCCAGATTCACCGTCGACCGCCTTCCCTCGAAGTTGGGGAAGGCGATGGGGCAGTCTTCAAAAAATTAAGCTAAATCAGTTGCATGGCAAAACGACATTATTGATGTACGGTCTGGCATGAAGTGTGCGTAAACCTAAGTGAGGCGCGCACTCCCAGGCCCGAGACCGGACCTGACAGTTACAAGGAGTCCACCTTGACAAACACAGTATTGGTAGTCGAGGACGAACAAATCCTTGCGCAAAACCTCAAGGCTTTCCTTGAGACCAGGTGCCTGGATGTCCGTGTGGCCCATGACGGTGCCAAAGCCATCAGCGTTGCCGAAGGTTTTGCACCCGAAGTCGTCGTACTGGATTTTCGCTTGCCCGACATGGAGGGGTTCCAGGTACTCGAAGCTGTCCGCCGCAACAGGAATTGCCATTTCGTACTGATGACCGCGCATCCGAGTGACCAGGTTTACAAGCGCGCAGAGCAATTGGGCATCAGCCACATCCTGTTGAAGCCCTTTCCATTGGCGGAACTGGCACGAGTGGTCTGTGACCTGCTGGGCAGGGAATCCGGGGCAAGGCCGGGCACACAAGGCGAAGGGTTCGTCGAGCGGCGTCAATGCAGGAAGGAGAGTTTCCCGCTGCAGCTGTATGACGGCAGTTGGGTATTGGCGGATCGTCGACGCACCGTGCCGACGCCTCCGGATCCCGACGACACGCAACAGCTTACCGGGGAATAGGGGCGCGTACAGACGAGCATGTGCTGGCGCGCCGGATGGGTGAAAACCCCGGAGCGTTGGAGTGCATGCCATGGAACGTCTGTCTGTTGCTGCCGTGTCGCCGTCAGCCATTGCCATACCGGAGCTTGAAACCACGCCACCACGGTTTGCCCGGGACCTGTTGCAGCAGGCCAAGGCAACCGCCGCCAGTCAGGGCGAACGCACGCTCGCTGCACTGGAAACCCTTTCGACACTCGACCCACAGGCCTTCACCCAGTGCCTTGGCCGCACGCTCCATTACCCGGTGCTCGACAGCCAAAGCCTGTTCGCCACCACTGCGGTATTCGAGCACATCACCCTGGCCCAGGCCATCAAGCGCGAATTCGTCATGGTGCGCCAGGGTGAAGAGCTGATCGGCGTTTTTGCCGACCCCTTCGATGAACACCGCCTGGCCTGGATCGATGAAAACCTGCGTGGCGCACCGCTGTACCTGGCCCATGCCGCCGACCTCGGCGCTTTCCTGTCCCGCCATGAAGAGAGTTTCCACGCCGTTGAGTCGCTCAACGCCCAAGCCGATACCGGCGTTGTGCACGAAGCGCTGGAAAGCCTGTCGCTGACCAGCATCAGCGAAGACGCCAGCGTGGTGGTCAAGCTGGTCAACTCCACGCTGTACGACGCGCTGAATATGCATGCCAGCGATATTCACCTGGGCATGACCGGCAGCGGTCTGGTGATCAAGTACCGCAATGGGCAGGCTGATGCCAAACTCCAGCAGGAAGCCATGCATTTGATTGGCGGTTTTGGTGCGATCGCGCACCAGCGACTCACGCAAGCAATGCAGAACAGAAAGAGTTTGCTGCGTCGGTTTGGCGTGACGCCCGGCCAGTTTCTCTCTGGGGGTGCGATAACCCCGTAACCTATCCGCCATTGATAGCCGCTTGGTGGCCGCTATGGGCGTTGTGGCCTATCTGGGTATCGGCTGACTCGACTTTGATTTGCACTTCAACCTTGCCGGCCTTCTCGAACTCCAGAGTCAGCGGGAACTGCTCACCGGCTTTCAGCGGTTTGTCCTGACCGGACAGCATCACGTGGTTTCCGCCGGGTTGGAATCTCACCTCGCCATGAGCGGGAATCTCCATGGCAGGAGCCTGCTGCATATCCATCAGGCCATTCTTGGGGCCTGAGAGTGCAGCTCACATTTCTGCGTACGAGGGCTGCTGACCCCAACCAGGCGGTCGGCCTGGCTGCCCTGGTTGTGCACGGTGAAGTAGGCGGCGCCCCCTGGAAGGTCGACCGGTAACTCCCGCGACCAAGGGTGTTCGATCAGCAAATCGCCGACCTTGTACTCATGGGCAAAACTCGGCACGGTGCAAGCGAGCAGGGCGGCAATACCCAGGATGCGAATAACCATAGAGAGCTCCGTGTCTTAATCGACTGTACATGGGGGCGTTGCACACAACATAGGCAGCAGGCATCCCGAATGCAAATTGCCATGTTCAGAAGGTGATCGCACAGAATGTCAGGAGTGGTACGCACTGCGGAGGAGTGCTCTGAATAGTCCAGGTGCTCACCGTACTGTTGGATTGTCCATACACGAGGCGCTGACGACCCAGGCTGTGTGAAACCACTTTGAGACGGAATCTGGTGGAGCACCTTCTCAAGAAATTGAAGCGATTCCGCCGTATCGAAACCCGGTATGAACGACTGGCAAGGAACTACCAGGGGAGCCCTCAGAATTCGGAAAAAATCTTACGCTAAGGTTCTGGTGGCATGTAGGCCATTGAAAAACCTATTAATCTTACTTTTCCCAGGCTGGCTTGCATTTACGTCAGCGTGGAGAGCCCAACGCAGCCACAACGGTATCTATCAGGGGTTCCAAGATCGCCTTACGCTCTTCCACTCGGCCATCTGGCAGATCGATGACCTCAACTGCCGCTCAGCTTTGATTTCTTTCTGCTACATGACAGTCTCTTTGGTCAGTTGCGGCTTGGACTGGTCAATGGCATGACCACGCCCCGTTTCGACGGACAAGCTTGTAACTCTCAACGGGTCCTTTCGAATCGCGGAACTCGAAGCACTGGTGGCCTTCATTATTCCAGTAGAAGCTCGCAGCTAATGTGAGCCCAGAATCGCGTTGATTGCGAGCCCGGCTGTTTTCAAACGCGAGCCGTTACAGCTAGGGGAGTGGAGCGCCCTGCATTCAGCCTGGTGCGCTCGGATTCCTATCAGTTCAGCTCGCCCACTGCACGCCAGGCTTCGTCGATTGCCGCGTGGGCGTAGGCGTCCCAAGCCGCATCGGAGTTGGCGATGCTGACGTTGCCGACTCGCTGGCGCGCCAGGTTCATCAGCTTCTCGCTTTCCTCTTCGTCATCGAACAGGCTGTTGCTGAAGTAAGAGTAGCCGTGTGACCAGCGGTTGACGGTGATCGCCAGGATGTCCTTCTCATGGTTGAAACCACCTGGGCTGAGCATGCGTTGCAACTGATCACGCAACTGCGCTTCCAGTTGCTCGAAGGTCATGCCGTAGAGCTTGCCGCGCCCGGCGCGAGCCTGGTCGCGGGCGTTCATGCCGCTGTTCGGGCTGGTCGGCACGTAGACCATGTGCAGGCAGATCGGCTGCTTGGGGTCGCGCGGGTGCTGGTAACCGCCGATGTCCACCGGGTAGTCCAGTTTGATCCGGCTGTAGGGTTGGGTCGTCGCGTAGATTTCATGCACGCCGAGCTTGGTGAAGGACTACCAATTGCGGATCATCACCTTGGTGTACACCAGCGAGAATTTGACGTTCTGGCTCAGGGCGTGGGCTTGCCCGGCAGAGAGGTCGCGCAGCAAGTACGGAGTCATCATGTTGTAGCAGGCCAATACGCAGTGTTTGCTGCGTACGCGGGCCAACTGACCGCCACGGCTGTAGCCGACATCGACACAACCGGAGACATTGCGCACGCTGACCGCGGTGCTGTTTAGGCGCAGGCGGATCGGGCTGCCGGCCACGTCCAGCTTGGCGTAATCGAACTGCGCCAGGACGATGTCTTCCATGCCTTTGCCCGGCGCCACGGCCGGAGTCAGGTCGCGCGCCAGCAGGCGGGCGACCGAGGCGTTACCGTCCGGGAAGTGGTAGATGTACGGCTCTTCCATCTCGGCCTGGGCTTCCTCGCTGATCGGCGGCAGGTTCATCGCGCTGAAACCGGGGAAGCCGACGTAATAGGCATCGTAAGCCGCCACGGCGTCGATGCTCAGAGCCGAGAAATCATTGGTGCGGCTCTGGAAATACTTCACTGCTGCTGGCGAGAGACCAACATCCTTGAGCAGAAAGTCGCGGTAGCTGGTTTTGCCCAGGTAGGCCTCTTTCTCGTCCGCTGATTTGCCGACGAGGTAGTCCTTGGGTGCGCTGTGCAGGGCAATCAGCGCTTGGCGGTCGGCTTCCGGCAACGGGAAGTCGTTGATGAACTCGGCAATCGGGCGGGAGTGCAGTTTGTTCGGGGCGATATCGTCAGCGACCATCGGAGTCGGGTCGCCAGTCACCAGCTTGTCTTCGCCGAAGTTGTCTTTGTCGAAGAACACCCCGCGCGATAGGCCCAGGTTAGGGTAGAAATCACGGTCGAAGGCGCTTTCGAAACGTTTGGTTTCCACCCCCAGGCTCTTCATCAGATCGTTCACGGTTTTGCTGAACAGATGGTTGGGCGACTGGAACGCCTCGCTGCCGCCGTAGCCGATGATCGTCCGGTCACCAGCTTCAAACTCATTGCGCTTGGCGTGGCCGCCGAAGTCGTCGTGGTTCTCTAGGATCAGAATGCGCGCCTGCGGATGCTTCTGCCGATAGAACCAGGCCGCCGACAGCCCGCTGATGCCACCGCCGACCACCACCAGGTCGTATTCCTCGCTGATCGGCAGGCTGTCGGTGTCGAAGGCCTTCTTCTCCCAACCCAGCTGGTGCGTGATTTCAAAGGAGCCGACATGGCTGCCGCGCAAGCCGGTCAGCGCCGGTGGGTAGTAGCGGCCGGGCGCGGCGCGGAGGATTTCCAGCGGTGTCAGGCCGGCGGCGATGATCAGGGCGACGCCGTTGAGGAAGTCGCGGCGGGTGATGGTCATAGCAAGCAGCTCCTTGCAGGTTGCAGGCAACGGCAAGCGCTGGGCCTTATAAGGTGGTACGGGACCGTACAAGTTCCGCCCTCTTGGAACCGCCCCGTGCCCTCCGCTTCATCGTTGGCCGGCCAACCTTCTTATGTCACGATAGAGCCCAGAGCCTGCCGATGATGAGGCGAGCTAGCACCACCCGTTCCGAGGATGAGTAGAGTGCAGGCGGGAAGGAAGTCATGAGCAGGCGCAGATATGCCCGATCATAATGCCCTCTGGCGAGTCGGCTCCGACACCGCGGTAACCGAACCGATAGCAAGTGCTCGGGCTCGATTAACCCCCCAAACCAGCGCATGGCTGATCGTCTCGTCTAGCAGTGAATCGTAATACTCCTCGAACATCATTGTCCCCCCGCCTTCGTAAAGGCCGATGAAGAGTTGCGTAACGCCGTGACGGGAAACCCTGACTTGAACATTTAGCTGAGTTCCATCGCTAAGCGCCTCGTCATGTAATCGACTGGGAAGCTGACAGTCCGACCAGGCCCAGTATTGACTGCCTCTGTGTCGCATTTTCCCCTCCCTGAGTTTTTTGGCGACTGATCGGTCGCCGTGAAGGTCGATTCGCGTCGACTTAAAAACATAGCCGTTTCAGGAGAAGTAGCCAGTCGCTATTGTCATTAAGAGGCAACGCAAGACGCCCGTCCGGACATCGACATGCGTGGAGGTGTGCCCAAGGTTGAGGAGGCCCAACCAAGACTGAACAGAAGCTGATCGAGACTATTGTCTAAAGAATGGGTCGAGCTAATCGGATAAATTATCAACCGAATCAAGAAAGCCGTTAAGCTGCAAGACCAATCGAACAAGGAGCAGATCGATGCAACTCAGATTTACCCTCGAGCAATGGGAGCAATTTTCCCCCGCTATGCGCAGTATGAATGTAGGCACTGTGCAGATAGCCCGCGCGGTCCTCGTGGACGGTAAACGGCCGATTGATGTCGCAGACGAGCTGGGCGAGTCTTCGCAGTTGGTTTACGCCGCTGTCAAACGGGTGCGCGAAATTCTCGAACGTAAAGCACTCGGCCTGGTGCCGGTGCTGGTCTGGCTGCCGCCTGAGCAGGCCGAGCAGGTCAAGGAAATGGCGAAGAGCTACGAAACGCCTATTCAAGGGCAGAAAAAAAACCAATGACCCGAACCAAACAGAAAATCCGCGAAGACCTGGAGCACTTGGCGCAGCAGTTCCAGGGGGGAAACCAAACGCTACGCCGAGCAGCCGATGCCTTCCCGGGCGCCGTGGCGGAAACGACCGTCCAGGAGCGAACTGGCTTTTGCTGAGGAACTGGAAAGAATCGAGCAAGAGCGCGCCACGCGTGAGACTCAGCCGCTGGCCGTCGAGTCTTCGACCTGATTCCGCCAGGCGCGTCCCCCTTAAAGAGACCGCCGTGGGGTCACACTCGAATCCGTTCCACCTCATCCAGGCTGATGTCATCGCGCCGCCGCGTTTTCCAGGGTGCCGCCATTCTTCGGGTCGGCGGTGATCCCGGTGGCCCGAAAGGTGTGGTTGCCGATCGCGGTTTTGATCCCGGCAGCCAGCACACGTCGGCGCACCATAGCATGCGCATTGGCCTGCGGCCCAGCAGCCAGGTACCGCGCTGAATGGTCCGCAACAGCGGCCTTTTCAAATCGGTCTCGAGGCGAGCTCGACCAGCTACGCATGCAGGTAGGCCTCCAGTGTGTGGTGGCAAGGCATCTCATGCCGCTGGCCACCTTTTTCGGACAAGCGTACCTACAGTCGCCAGTTCTGCGTATAGACATCCTCAACCATCATCGCCAACGCGGCGCCGACTCTTATAGATTGAGCCGCTCAGTGACCGCTATGGGCGTCGTGGCTGGTCTGTGCATCGGCTGACTCGACTGTGACTTGTACTTCAACCTTGCCGGCCTTCTCGAACTCCAGAGTCAGCAGGAACGGCTCACCGGCTTTCAGCGGCTTGTCCAGACCGGACAGCATCACATGGTTTGCGCCGGGCTGGAAGGTCACCTCGCCATGGGCGGGGATATCCACGGCAGTAGTTTGCTGCATATCCATCAGGCCATTCTGGGGTGCCTAGGAGTGCAGCTCACATTTCTGCGCACGAGGGCTACTGACCCCCATCAGGCGGTCGGCCTGGCTACCCTGGTTGTGCACGGTGAAATACGCAGCGCCTCCCGGAAGGTCGACCGGTAGCTCCCGCGACCAAGGGTGTTCGATCAGCAAATCGCCGACCTTGTACTCATGGGCAAAGCTCGGCACGGCGCAAGTGAGCAGAGCGGCAAGACCCAGAATCCGAATAACCATAGCGAGTTCCTTGTCGTCAGAGACTGTACATGGGGGTGTTGCACACGAATTAGGTAGCCGGTATCTCAAATGCAAATTGTCATGCTCAGAAGGCGATCGCACAGAATGCCAGGAGTGAGAACGCCCTGTAGGAAAAATAGGCCGGTCCACTATTTGATGCCGTGTAAACCCTCAGAAAATGTGGCTGAGCAGCAAGCCACCACCGGCGTCCGGGCTGGCGTCGGAGAAGCCCTTTATCGCATACAACTGGACCTTCCAGGCCTCGTTGAGCCTCTGGGAAACGAACAGCGTGAGTTCCTGGATCTCGTCCCCTGTCGAGATGACCTTCTGCCGCCAGTCGTAAGCCGCACCCACGGTGGTGGCGACAGCGACTTTCGTGGTGAAACCAAGGCTGGCGTAGACCGGGTCGTCGAAGTCGGATCCGGAGGGGTCGCCGAATTTCTTCCAGCCCAGGGTGGCGAAGCCGGTCACCGGACCGAAGGCCTTGGCCACATCGATCTGCGCCGAATAGTCGGTTTCGCCGGTGCCCAGACATTTGTCCTCGTCGGCGGTGGGGAGCTTGACCTTGCCGACGAGATCCAGCAGCACGCCGCCCTGGCTGCCGTCGAGCATGGCATAGCCAGCACTGGCCACGGTATCGCCAAGGCCGCTTTCGGTGCTTTCGCAGCCGCCCTGCAACGGCTCGCCATCAGGGCCGACCGATGGGTTGGTGATGCGCAGCCAAGGGACGGTAAGCTTGTATGTCATGGGGCCGGTTTCGTACTTGCCGACGACCGGGACGTACCAGATTTCGGATGTGGTACCAGTGCCATAGTCCCCCTGTGAATAGTCCATGCCGATTGAGGTGCTGAACTCGTCGGCCAAGGCCGGCAAGGTCAGGCTAGCAAGCAGGGTGGCGAGCAACGTGCGCTTGGTTTTCAAGTTCACTTGTAAGTCTCCAGTCATTGAAGTTCACACCACATTTTGTTGTTCCCGCGATTCGGTGGCACTGATAAGTACGCATACATGACGGGCGCCAGCTTTCCTTTGGCTCGCGGGGAGCGAGGAAACCTGGCAGTTTTCTCTCCCAGCGTAGCCGCTTATGACGGTTGTGCATGACGGCCGCACTGCTTAGTCCCGTTTCTCGGGTCGCTCCGGTCGTTCGACCTTCTCAGGCCGTTCCACTTTTTCCGGTCGTTCGACCTTCTCAGCCCGCTCGACTTTCTCTGGTTTCTCGACCTTCTCCGGTTTCTCGATTTTCTCGATTCGTTCGATCCGCTCCACCCGTTCACCATTCTCGAACACTTCGATACGCTCGCGTGTTTCCACGCGATCACCCGAGTCACGGATCTCGCGGCGCTCACGCCGCTCGAGATCGCCGCTGGAGCTTTCGCCGCGCAGCTCGATTCTTTCCCGGCTGTCATCGTTCTCGCGACGGCTTTCGCGGCTCAAGCCGTCGTTGGTTTCCGTGCGGCTACGCGTACTCTTGTCATCGTCCGCTTCATCTCTACCTTGGTCAGCATCCTCGGCGGCGAACCCAGCTTGTCCATGGCGCCCCTTGCTCGGTGTCTCGGAGAGTTCACGAGGGAACTCGACCCGCGTCGCTCGCACCGCCCGCGCACCGCTGAACACTCCGCTCACCCGCACGCGCCGATCCCGCGCCAGATCGGCTGGCTGGCCGCCGGCAAAGGCGGTGTCGCGCTCAAGCTCCACACTGAACCCGCTGATGACCAGATGCCCGTTCCGCTGTCCGTGCACCAACCCTTCGATTACCGCCTGGCGTACCCTGCCAGCGAAGGGAATGCTGGGGTCGGGGCGGCTTTGGGCGACGGTCAGGCGGTGTCCGGTCCAGTGGCCGCGCACTAGCACCTCGGTCGTCGACGGCGGTCGCGTGCTCAATGCAAGCCCCTGGATCGTGCCGGCACGGTCGACCGGGCCGATGGCGCTGACGTCTTTGAGGCCGGGCGCTCGGTCGATGCGAGTGGCCACCACCTCGCCCTGGGCATTGCGTAGGCCGCTGACCCGCACCGGCTCGCCCGGACGTAGACCTTCGGCCACCCGTGCACCGCTGGCCAGGCGCACCGGCTGGCCCATGACCCGCAGAGGCGTCGAGGCGCCCGGCAGGGCGGTAAGCGGTCCTTCGTAGGCGTGCAGGATCGAGATGCGCCGAGCCTCGAGGCCGCGGCGCGAGGTGTCGGCTTCCACAGCGACGACCTGGCCCACCGCCAGCTGCACGCTGCTGGATAGGAGGCCATTCTCGCTGACCGGCACCTTGTCGCCGAAGTGCACTTCCACGCCGTTAATACAGATCGAGGCGAAACCGGTGATGGTGCCGACGATGCCGGTGCCGCCGAGTCCGCCGTTGTCAAGGTGGCCAGCACCGGCCATCTCGCCGGTGCCACCGATGCCACCGGGGCGCTGACTGAGAGGTGCGCCTGTGCCACCGATGCCACCGTTGCGCTGAGGGGCGCCGGTACCGCCCATGCCGCCTTCGTGCCGCGGCGCACCGGTGCCGCCGATACCGCCCGGGTCGACACAGGCTGGCGCTGCCAGCACTGAGGCGGGAGCCGCGAGGCTCAGCCCGAGACTGAAGACAATGGCACGAACGAGGCCTGTGGCAATGGTCATGGCTGGTTGGTCGCCGGCGGTATGGGAGCGGTGGGCTCAGTGTAGAAGTAAAGACCGACGGTGATACGTTGCCGTGGCTCGCTGCTGGAGACGTCGTGGCTTTCGAGTTCGGCGGCGATCCGATTGAAACCGAGCAGAACCTGCATGCCTTCGTTGGCGACCGCCTCGCGCAGCTCGTCGACGCTGGCTGGGGCCAGCATGTCGTAATGGACACTGCGCTCGAAAAAAGCCGACCCCTCCACTGTCAGGTTATGCACCGCTGCGCTGGCGTGATCATGCAGGTTATGGCTGAAGTATGCGGTTTTCTCCTCAAACCCCTTCTGCGGTACGAAAGCTTGGGTTTCGAGATGAACGCAGTCCTGTTCGTCGACTCGGACAATGCCCAGGCGCAGCCATTCGTCCAGCACCACCCGCGCGCGGATGTCCTTACTGACGTTTGCCACCAGGGCGTCGAAGGAACAGTCGCCTCCGACGCTGGCCAAGCGCGGCAGGGGCCGCGGCCGGCCGGAGCGCTTACAGAAAGGCATGCTGTTCGTCCAGAGGTTGACCAGTTGTGCACCCAAAGTGACGCTCTCGGGGAGCGCAGAGGCAATTATGTCGGTTGTTGCCCGCAAACGTCGCACATCCTTACGGTGTACGCCGGTGAGCAGGCTGATGCGGCTGTCGCTCGGCGGCTTGTCATCGAGGCGGAACTCGCGATCCGCCACGTCGACAAAAACATCCTTGAGCAGATCAGCGAACACTGTATAGGTGACGCCCTTACGGAGCATCAGCCGTACCAAGGGGCGCATGACGTGCCGCAGGGCGTTCAGTAGCGAGGCGGCTAGCGTGGGCGATTGCATTCAGTACATTCCTTGAGAGATGAAGGCAGTATAGGCATGAGGGAAGAAATCCCACGAATGTCCCAATCGTGCCATCATCCACCTCGCCCATTTTCAGCTGCGACCGCTACGCTCGACTTTTTCCGGGCGCTCAACCTTCTCAGCGCGTTCGACTTTTTCCGGGCGCTCAACCCTCTCAGCGCGTTCGACCTTTTCCGGGCGCTGAACTTTCTCAGCGCGCTCGGCTTTTTCAGTACGTTCAGCTTTTTCCGGACGTTCGTGGCGCTCAGTACGATCACGTACATCCATGCGCTCCCGGCTGCGCACTATCTCACCTGTGTCGTTGCGACGGATTTCCGTGCGAATACGCACCAGGGTGCCATCGATATTCTTCAGGCTGGTGGTCTTTTCGCGGATGACGGTGCCAGCTGCGTTGGTTCGGATTTGGGCGGTTGAGCCATCGGGGCTGGTCGTTCTGGTGACGGTGTGTTTGTGGGTTTCGCCCGGCTGACTGTCGTCGACGCTGCCGTCACCGCGCAACTTCACACCATTGACGAGGTCGTCGTTGACCGGTCCGGCGCCCGGCTGACTGTCGTCGACACTGCCGTCACCGCGCAGCTTCACACCATTGACGAGGTCGTCGTTGACCGGTCTGGCGCCCGGCTGACTGTCGTCGACGCTGCCGTCACCGCGCAGCTTCACGCCGTTGACGAGGTCGCCTCTAGCTGGCGCGACACCTGATCGGACATCGTCGATGCTGCCATCGCCGCGCAGTTTAATGCCTTGGCTATTGACGTCGTCGGCGCCCGCGGCGAAGGCGCTTGTACCACCCAGGGCCAGGAAGAGGACAGTGCTGGCGCAGAGCGAGGTAGCAAACCATGTACGTTTCATTTCTTCGTCTCCCGAATTGTACGTGGGAAAATATCCCGCAAGCGGAAGACTAGCCCGTACTGAACAAGTTTCAAACCGTGCACGAGCATGCCGACCGGCGGTCGAGCCTGGGGCAGACGACCGCTGCTCTGTATCTGGACGTTGAAATATGTGCTCAGTTTGTGGAAACGAGCCACCATGCGTGGTGCGCTGCCCACTGAAAGCATGGTTGCCGTCCAACAAACCCTGGTTTATTGGACGGGCAAATCGAGGATCGCTCATTCGCAGAAAGCGTGAGCCTGCTTGGATGAAATGCAAGCCGGCGTTGCTGAATGCAAGCTCGCTCGCAATTAATCTGAGCCCGACCCCTTCGTCAGTCGCAGATAATCTGAGCTCAAATTCGCGTTGATTGCGAGCCCGACCGTTTTCGATTGCAAGCCGTTACAGCTATGCTTCGTTCTATGTAGAGGTCGTGGCCAGTGAAAGCGACCAAGGGAGGCCGGTTGAGGACTGGGATAACGTCGAGCTGCGGCACGTCCCAGTCCTGCAGGCTGGCGAACATCCCATATCTACGGGCGATCTGCCTCCGCCAGACCAAACGGAGCTGTTGCCACTCACAAGGGACGAGGTGCCTTGTGTAAGAGAGCCTGAAGCCCAAGGCAAGGAGATGGATCAATGACCCTAAACGAACTGCGGCAGCGCCTCCGCGACCTCGGCGCGCTGGTCAACGAGATGGAGATCCTCCTGGACGATGACACAGGCGAGGCGCCGCTCGCTTTCTTCGAGGCGTGCGAGGAGATGCAGGACCAAGTGACGAAGCTCATGCACGCCACCTTCATCGCCGCCCAGAGCAAGCGCGAGTAAAGTGGCACAGTCCAACAAGGCGAGGTGACACATGGCCTGGCACACCATCCAGGAGGCGCAAAAACTGACGGAAAAAGCCGTAGAACGCTCTACCGTGATATGGCCGCAGGCCGCCTATCATGGGCACCAGAGGGCGATAGCGCCAGACGGCTTGAAACATCAGAGCTGATACGTGTCTATGGCGCGCTTCTGCCCATGGCACAGCCAGAAGCCGAAAAAACGGCACATGGCGACACAGCCAATTGCACACAGGAAATGGCCATAATCCTGGCCGAACTGAAGGCTCTACGGGTGGAAATGGCCGAGCTTCGCCAAGCGATGCGCCTGATCGAGGGGGCATGACGAGATAAGGCAATAATAGGAAAGTCTTCCTGTAACTTTCTGATTTTGCAAGGTTATTTATTTTATCAGAACGGGAGGGGATGTCCTGAACGAGCCCCTATAGATCAACCGCTTACGGCGCAATTGTCCTAATTTTTCCCTTATCTCGGCATGATCCCTAAAGCACTCGGCCTGGTTCCGGTGCTGGTCTGGCTGCCGCCTGAGACAGGTCAAGCAGATCAAGGAAATGGCGAAGAACTACGAAACCCATCTTCAAGGATAGAAAAAAACCAATGACCCTAACTAAGCAGGAAATCCGCGAAGAACTGGAGCGCTTGGCTCAGCAGTTCCAGGGGGAAACCACACGTTATGCCGAGCAGCCGATGCCTTCCCGCGCGCCGTGGCGGAAACGACCCTCCAGGAGCGAACTGGCTTTTGCTGAGGAACTGACAAGAATCGAGAAAGAGCGCGCCGCTCTTGAGACTCCGCCGCTGGCCGTCGAGTCTTCGACCTGATTCCGCCCGGCGCGAGCCTCCTGACCTAACATCAAGAGGCCGCCTAGGGCCCCTGGGATCAGCCCCCGAATCCGTTCCACTTCATCCAGGTTGATCTCGTCGCGGCGCCGGTCTTAGAGCTGGGTGGTGCGGGTCGAGGCATGGTTGGCCATGGCCGCAGCGTTTTCCAAGGTGCCGCCGTTCTTCACGTAGGCGGTGATCCCGGTGGTCCGAAAGCTGTGATTGCCGATCAGCGTCTGGATCCCCGCTGCCAGCGCCCGCCGGCGGACCATTGCATGTGCATTGGCCTGTGGGAGGGCGGTATGGCTCAGCAGCCCGGTACCGCGCCGAATGGTGCGAAACAATGGGCCTTTTAGATCGTCCTCGATCCCGGTTTCCACCAGATAGGCATGCAGGTAGGCCTCCAACGTGTGATGGCAGGGCAGGGCATCGCATGGCGTTTGCCGCCCTTCCCACGCAGGCGCACCCACAGCCGCCGATTCTGCGTGTAGACGTCTTCGACGCGCATCGCCAAGGCCGCGCCGATCCGGGCAAAGTAAAACACCATCAGCGCGATCAGCGCCCGATCGCGCAGGCCGCTGGGCGTGCTGATGTCGAGGCTGTCGAGCAGTTGCCGCGCCTCGCTCGGCTCCAACACCGGGGTTTTACCCTGGCGGGCGCTATGGCTCGGTGAGCGATAGTTCAAGGCGCTGTGCGGATGCTGCTCGTTGTAATGTTCGAAGGCAATTGCCAGGTTGCGTAGCGCCGTTTCTCGATCCGGCTTAGGCATATGCGCCACGTAATCACGCTTGATCGTCTTCACGAAACTCTCTGCCATGCCACAGGTGTGGTCACCGGCTGCAAACCGATCTGCCGAGTAAACAGGCGCGTCTGTTCGGCGGTGTATGCCGAGCCGTTATCGCTTAGCCATTGCACCGGCGTGGTGGGCAGTTGATCACCGAAGCGCTTCTCCACGCTTTCCAGCATCAAGTCGCGGATATCATCACCGCTGTACCCGGCCGGGCTGGCGACCCAGCCGATGCCCAAACAGAGCAAGGGGCGACACGACTTTCCTTCAACTTTAACCGGACACTACTGACGCAGAGCGTGGGAACGAGAACGAAGTTTGTTACCCCTGGCTCTTTGGCTTCGCCGCACCGAACACCGCCACAACCCACGCTTGCTCAGTGGCGCCCTTTTGAATCACGCTCGCTTTCTCACTCATGGATGTAGCGGCCTGGAGCGGGCTCCAGTTCGCCATGGCGTTTGCGCCCAGCCATTTCCGGTGCCGATCGTTCTGCTCCAGCGCGCTCAGTAACCCAGTCAGCCCAATGTTTCCACCAAGTGCCAGATTGCTCACTGGCCTGCGCCAACCAGTTGTCTGCGTCCAGGGTCGGAGCCGGGCCGGTAAAGTGGCGCGCCTTGGGGTTGCTCGGTGGATTGACCAGGCTGGCAATATGCCCCGCGTTGCTGAGCACGAAGCTGCGTTCTCCACCAAATAGCTGAGCCGAGCGATAACAGCCTTGCCAGGGTGTCAAATGGTCCCCCTCTGCCGCCATGAAATAGCTATCGCAGTGGATAGCGCCTGCCTGAAAGGGTGAGCCGAGCACCGCCAATGGCCCGTCGACCAGGGCGTTATCGCTGAAAATATCGAGGAACTGACTGTGCAACGCCGCTGGCAGGCGAGTGCCATCGGCATTCCAGGCCATAACATCAATAGAGGGTGGCGATTCACCCATCAGGTAATTGTTGTGCCAGTAATTCCACACCAGGTCGTTAGGACGCAACCAGGCAAAAGCCGCGGCCATATCGCTCGAACTCATCACGCCGGACTTGGCGGAGCGCTGACGAGCCAACTTCAGCAAGGGGGCCGGCGAAAACGCGCCGAGAGACATTGGATACTCAAAGTCCAATAACATCACACCAAAGGACGCTGCATTCACCGGGCACTTACCCTGAGCCACACTGTGGTTCAGGGCAGCGCTGAGAACGAGGCCACCGGCACAGAAGCCATGGGCATTCACTTCGGCGCCATCGGCAATCTCCCGCACCACCTCCAGCGCTTCAAGCACGGCTGCGGCATAGGTGTCGAGACTCCATGCGGCCTGTTCAGGGTTTGGGTTGCGCCAACTGATAGTGAAGAAGTGCAAGCCGCGGCTGACCGCGTATTCGATAAAGCTACGTCCCGGCGCCATGTCGAGGAAGTAGTACTTGCCGATCATCGGCGGCACCAGCAGGACCGGACGCTCACGCACCGTCGTGGTGACCGGGCGATACTCGATAAGCTCGAACACCTCACAGCGATACACCACCGAGCCGGGGGTGACCGCCAGATTCTCGCCGATTTTAAAGTGGCTGGAGTCCACCTGAGTTGGCATGCCGCGATTATGCAGCACGTCGTGGAGCCAGTTTTTGCTCCCTCGTAGCAGGCTGGTTCCGCCCGAATCGAAAGCTTTTTGCAAGGCCGCCGGATTACCCAGCAAGGTATTGGTCGGTGCGGCGACACTGGTCCATAGATCGAGGGCAAAGCGCAGTTGCTCCTTGGTACGCCAATCAGGTGTTTCGAGTCGATCGGCCAGGCCATTGACACTGCGTGACCAAGCCAGATAGGCCTGACCCAGACGGCGGTAACCAGGATGTTCGCGCCAGGCCGGGTGGTTGAAACGCCTATCGGACTTCTCAGGCTCAATCTGTGAAGTGCCAAGGCCGATTGAAGCCAGTTGGGTCGTCAGTTCAGCACTGGCCGAGACGACCTGGGCGCTGTTTTTTGCCAGACGCGCCAAGCGTGCGAAAAGCGATTCCTTCTTGGTTGCCTTAGCCTGAGTTCTTTTACGCGGCGGGCCGACAATGACCTGATTGCTCGTTCTTTTTTTGCTCATTGCATGGGTTCCTGTTTTGGACGAGCTGGGTTTTGAAGAGCTTAGGGTAACCGTGTCGTTGGCGCATGGTCCGCTTTGATGAGGGTTTGCTCTCGTTCCCACGCTCCGCGTCACTATGTAGTGGTCAACTAATCCCGGACACGACGTTAAGTTTTTCTTCGGCCTGAGCTGGCGCCAGCCCACCGTTGAATTGATGGGGGCGAATCCAGTTGTACCGATGCATCAAGAAATGGCTGATATCGCGCTGGGCTTCTTGAGCAGTTCGGTAGCCCATGGTCGGTATCCATTCAGTTTTCACGCTGCGGAACACACGCTCCATCGGCGCATTGTCCCAGCAATTACCCCGGCGGCTCATGCTCTGGCGCATGCGATAACGCCACAGCCGCTGGCGAAATAAACGACTCCCATACTGCGACCCTTGATCCGAGTGAAACAGCAGGCCCTGAGGTCTTCCTCGTTGCTCATAGGCCATATCCAGTGCCTTGATAACCAGCTCGGCGTCCGGCTTTTCCGACAATGCCCAACCCACTATCCGGCGTGCGCAAAGATCCAGGACAACAGCCAGATAATGCCATTTCCCTTGGGCCCAAATGTAGGTGATGTCGCCGCACCACACTTGGTTGGGGGCCGAGACATCGAACTCCCGATTCAAGATGTTCGGGATATCCAACCGTTCGACCGTCGCTCGTTTATAGGCATGAGAACCTGGCTGTTTGCTCACGAGGTCAAGCTCACGCATCAAGCTGCGTACCTTAAATCGCCCCAGTTGCTCGCCGTCTTCACGCATGATCGACAAGATGCTGCGGCTGCCCGCAGCACTACGACTTTCTGTGAACAGTTCATTGACCCGACTGCGCAGCCGAAGCCGCTCAATATCAGGAGTCCGGCGCCTGAGACGCTGGGCGTAGTAACACGAGCGGGTGACTTCAAACACTTTGCACAGCCAATCAATCGGCTCGTGGACGCTAAGCTGATTGATCAGCGCGTACGCTCGTGATCTTCCGACATCAAGAGCGCGGTAGCCTTTTTTAGTATCGATTTTTCCCGTTCAAGGCGGGCGATCCGGGCTTCCAGTTCCTGGATTTTCTGCTGCTCCGGGGTCAGCGCTTTGCTTAGCGGGGTGACACCTTGGCGCTCCTTCTGAACCTGCTCAACCCAGCGGCGTAGTGCCGACTCGCCGACGCCGAGTGAACGACTGGCTTCGATGTAGCTGTAGTTTTGCTTGAGCACGAGGTCGGCAGCCTCGCGTTTGAATTCAGCGGAAAAGGAACGGCGTTGTTTGGTCATTTGACACCTCGATCTGGCGAGCATTCTCGCCTAAATGGGTGTCCGGTTTCATTAGACCACTACACAGGGCCTGAAGAGGAAAGAGGATGCTTAGCTTTATAGACAATTATGCTCGGCAGCATAAATTATAAACGCGAGCATAATTGGTATCCGTCCGGCCAAGTCATCTACCCAGCCCTGCAAAGCCAAGACATGGTGTGCACTTAAATTTAAGTGGGCACCAGTTCGAGCCTTTCAAGCGGGTATTTCATGCAACCACAACGCCGTTCCTACTCCAAATCCTTCAAAGTCCAAGTCATTCAAGAGTGCGCCCAGCCCGGCGCCTCGATTGCCAGCGTCGCGCTGAGCCATAGACTCAACGCGAACCTCGTCCACAAGTGGATTCGAGGGCAAAAGCAAAAAAACACGGAGCTGCAACCTGCTTTTATTCCGTTCCCCATGCAGCTAGCCGGAGCAAATTCGCAAACTGCATCATCGAATATCTGCGTTGAAATCCAGCACCCGCGTGGCACTGTCAAAGTGAACTGGCCGACCGAAAGCGCGGCTGCCTGCGCCACCTTTCTGCGAGATCTGTTGCGATGATCCGCATCGACTCCATCTGGCTGGCGACGGAGCCCATGGACATGCGCGCCGGCACCGAAACCGCGCTGGCGCGGGTGGTCGCCGTGTTCGGTGCGGCGCAGCCGCACTGTGCTTATCTGTTTGCCAATCGTCGCGCCACGCGCATCAAGGTGTTGGTACACGATGGCCTAGGTATCTGGCTGGCGGCCCGCCGCCTGCACCAGGGCAAATTTTTCTGGCCGGGTTCTCGACACGGCGCTCACGTGGAATTGGGCGCTGAGCAGTTGCACGCTCTGGTGCTGGGTTTGCCCTGGCAACGAGTCGGGCCGGGCGACGCTATTTCCATCGTGTGACGCCTGCCATGGCCAGCCTGGCCGCGCAATTGTCCGATGAGTCTATCGCCGGTATTGGCCTGCTCTGGCAAAATCGGCGGCATGACTTCGCTTTCCAATCTCGACCAACTAAACCCTGACCAACTGCGCGCGCTGGCCGCGCAGTTGATGCAGCGCGTCGAGACGATGGACAAGCAAATCCATCGTCACCAAACGGTTATCGAGAAACTGACCCACGAGATCGCGCAGCTCAAACGCTTCAAATTTGCCAAGCGCAGCGAGCAATTAAGCCCGGATCAAGCCAGCCTGCTCGATGACCTGATCGACACTGACATCGCAGCCATCGAAGCCGAGCTTGCAGCTCTGCAACCGGCTCCCGTGCCGACCGAGGCTCGTCAAAAGCCCAAGCGTACGGCTTTGCCGCCGCAGTTTCCGCGCACCCTGATCCATCACGAACCGGACAACACGCAGTGCACCTGCGGCTGCGCCCTCAAGCGCATCGGCGAGGATGTCAGCGAGAAACTCGACTACACGCCGGGCGTGTTCACCGTCGAACGCCATATCCGTGGCAAGTGGGTCTGCGATCAGTGCGAAACCCTGATCCAGGCCCCGGTTCCGGCGCAGGTGATCGACAAGGGCATCCCGACAGCAGGCCTGCTGGCCCAGGTGATGATCGCCAAGTACGGTGATCATTTGCCGCTGTATCGTCAAGAAAAGATCTTTGCCCGGGCTGGCCTGGCCATCCCGCGCTCAACCCTGGCGCAGTGGGTCGGCACCTGCGGTGTGCAGTTGCAACCGCTGGTTGATGCGTTGCGCGAGGTGGTGCTTGGACACAACGTGGTGCACGCTGACGAAACGCCGGTACAGATGCTCACGCCGGGCGCGAAGAAAACTCACCGCGCCTATGTCTGGGCCTACGCTACCAGCTCGTTTGCCGACGTAAAGGCGGTTGTTTACGACTTCAGCCCCAGCCGCTCGGGTGAACATGCCCGCGCTTTCCTGCAAGACTGGAAGGGCCAACTGGTTTGCGACGATTTTGGTGGCTACAAGGCCAGCTTTGCACTCGGCGTCACCGAGATCGGCTGTATGGCTCATGCCCGGCGCAAGTTCTTCGAGCTGCACGTCACGAACAAAAGCCAGCTTGCCGAACAGGCCTTGCGCTACATCCAGGTGCTATACGAAATAGAGCATGAAGTCCGCGACCTCGCACCTGACGCTCGACGACGGATACGCCAGGAAAAAGCCGCGCCAGCGATGGATGCGTTGCATGCCTGGATGACCGCCCAGCGCCAGCTTGTGCACGATGGGGTGGCTATCGCCAAGGCTCTGGATTACAGCCTCAAGCGCTGGGCGGCGTTGTCACGCTATCTCGATGACGGCGCGGTACCCATAGATAACAACCACGCCGAGCAGCAGATAAGGCCGTGGGCGCTGGGTCGCAAGAACTGGCTCTTTGCCGGGTCGTTGCGCAGCGGCAAACGTGCGGCGGCACTGATGAGCCTGATCCAGTCGGCCAAGCTCAACGGGCATGATCCGTACGAATACTTGAAGAACGTACTGGCGCGGCTGCCGACGCAGCGGGCGAGCCAGATCGCCGAGCTGTTGCCACATAATTGGATGCCGTTACGCAACCTGTAATGCCCATTCGCTTACCATAATTGTCCATAAAGCGGCCATCAATCTCGGCAGGCGGCAGGCTTCTTTTGGAGAAAATGGGTGTTTACGGAACGCGTTGCCAGGATTCCGAGCGCCCGACCTTGAGAGGGAAAGTCGAGCGCTCGGCTTCTAGCAGAGATGCTACTTGGCGGGGTAGTCGGCAATGACTTGGTCGGTACCGGCCTTGGCCAATCCGATCACTTGATAGGCGTGCTGAGTGCCGCCTACCTCCATTCCAGGCGAGCCCGCCGGCATTCCAGGAACTGCAATGCCGACCAGATCATTTCGCTTGGAAAGCTCGATGATTTGGGCAGCAGGCACGTGGCCCTCTACGAACTTGCCGTCGATCACTGCGGTATGGCATGAAGCCAGCCTCGGAGCGACGCCCAGGCGCTGCTTCACCGAGGCCATATCGCGCTCAACATGATCGATAACCTGGAAGCCGTTCGCTTCGAGGTGCGAGATCCATTTCTTACAGCACCCGCAGTTGGCATCACGGTGCACATCGATGGTCAGGGCATCCGCTGCTTGAGCGGTCGACGCTACGAACAAGGCGACCAGCACCGCCAGGCGCGCCCCTTTGCTTTTAACTTTCATGTACGTGCTCTTTGCCATCGGCATGGGTGTGAGTTTTGGGCGCAGCTACCGGGGCCTTTTCCTCATGGGCATGCTCGGTGTCATGATGACCGGCACCGCTTTTCGCCTTTGAGCTATCTGCAGCATGGTGATCTGCACCGTTTGCAGGTTCAGCGGTATTCGAGGAGTGATGATCCGCACTGCCTGCAGCATCGCCGTGATGGTCGGCATTGGCATTTACTGCTGAACTGTCCGAAGCATGGTGATCGGCACTGGCGCTTTCATGCTGCCCCTCATGGTTGTGCATCTGGGTTTCGCCGCCCCCATGCTCGTGACCGCCGCTCGATGCAACCAGGGCTCGATACTGTTCAGCATTAAGTTTTGGCAGTTCGTTTAAGAATGCCACCATGCCCCAGATGTACTGATCGCCCATGCTCTTGCCCCAGGCCGGCATGCCAGTAGCCTTGATGCCGTGTTTAATCACCCAGAAAGCTGTAGCAGGACTGCCATCGACACCGATCTTGGCCAGATTAGGTGGGGCTGGATAGAGGCTCTGGCTCAGCTCGGTTTCGTCAATACCTGGTCCCAGGTGGCAGCCGATGCACATGGAGTTGTAGTTACCTGCCCCGGCACGAATGAGGGCCTCGTCGTCGAGATTGGGAACCTGAATGTCCTGGGAGCGCACCTCAATAGAACGATCACGGGCCATCGACAGGAATGCATACACGGCTGGGAAGTGGGGATCATCGGCACCAACATTGACCAGGCCAAAATAGGCACCGGCAACTACCGCAGCGCTTCCGACGACGCCCGCCGCCACTAAGGTCTTAATTGTTCTTTTCATGTCAGCCCCTTAGAACCACATGCGAATACCAGCGACAAAACGCGCCTCATCGATATCGCCACCCTCATCGCGCACCAGATCGGCGGTGTTGCCGTAGGAGCGACTCCAGGTGACGCCTATGTAGGGCGCGAACTGGCGGACGATCTCGTAACGCAGACGCAGGCCAAGCTCGGTATTAGCGAGTCCTGAACCGACTCCACGCTCAGGGTCGTTCTTGCCGTAGAAATTCACCTCAGCAGTCGGCTGGAGAATTAGGCGATTGGTCAGCAGAATGTCGTAATCGCCTTCGAGACGTGCTGCCGTCTGGCCGTTCTCGCCGACAAAGGCAGTAGCCTCGGCCTCGAAGGCATACAGTGCTAAGCCTTGTATGCCGAAGGCGGCCCACGTCTGCGGTGACTCCGGCTTGAAGTCCTGGCGGACGCCCGCGACGACATCCCACCAAGGACCGATCGAGTGCCCGTATAAGGCCTGCACTTCGGCATCTTCGGTTACGCCATTGGTGCGTTCGCCCTCGGAGCGGAGCCAGAGACGATTGATGTCTCCGCCGATCCAACCGATCGCATCCCAAGCTAGCGTGCTGCCTTCATCGGCATCCTGGTACTCGAGCTGGTCAAGCAGAAAAAAGTTGTTGATGGCGCTGTCGTGCACCTTATGGCCCGGCAAGGGCGGAAACGCTGCTTCACGATCAGCATCCGTCAGAACCGGGATTGGGTTGCGGCTGGTGGTCCTTGGAGTCTCCACGCCACCATGATTCATCTGACTGTGATCCATGGTGCTGTGATCCATGGAACCCATTTGACCTTGCATAGCGCCGTGATTCATCTTGCTATGGTCCGTCTCGGCCGGCTTGTCCTGGCCCTTTTGGCCATGGTCCATAGCGCCGTGGTCCATTTTGCTGTGATCTACCGGCTGCATCGTGCCATGTCCCATCGCGGAATGATCCATTTGCGCGGTACTGGACGGCTTTTGCTTGGCTGCTGGGGACTTATGCATCGAATGATCCATAGTTTCGGCTGCATTGGCCAAGCCGCCAGTCATTGCGCACAACGACACTGTCAGCGCGATGAAAGTGGGACGTGAAAACCTAGTGGTCATGGTTCGAACCCGCTTCAGCTTTGTTGGCGTCGTGCTCATGCTTCATCTTGTCGTGATCCATGTCGTCATGGTCCATCGAGCCGTGATCCATTTGGCCGTGGTTCATCTGCTGGCTACCTGAGGATTGCCCATGCGGCTGAACTGCCGGCTTATCTCCAGAGTCGTGGGATGCGGCTGAAGAGTGCTCGTGCTCACCCTGACCTTCACCGGCGAACACAGCAGGTATTTGCATTGCAGCCAGCAAACCAAGCGCGAGGGCACTGCCAATCAGGGTTTTTCGTTTCAGAAATGTACTCATCAGAAATCTCCTTTACTCGTCCACACGAACTTCACGGAACATACCCATTTCCATGTGGAGCAGCAGGTGGCAGTGGTAGGCCCAGCGCCCGAGGGCATCGGCGGTGACTCGATAACTGCGCTTCGAGCCTGGCGGCATATCGATCGTGTGCTTGCGAACCATGAACTTGCCGTTCTCATCCTCAAGGTCGCTCCACATGCCGTGGAGGTGGATGGGGTGGGTCATCATGGTGTCGTTGACTAAGGTGATTCGAACTCGCTCGCCGTACTTCAGGCGCAGCGGTTCCGCATCCGAGAACTTGATGCCGTCGAACGACCAGGAGAACTTCTCCATGTGCCCAGTGAGGTGTAACTCGATAGTTCGGCTGGGCTCACGGCCATCCGGGTCGAGGAAGGTGCTTCTAAGGTCGGAATAGGTCAGGACGCGGCGACCGTTGTTACGCAGGCCAATACCCGGATCGTCCAGCTTGTGGGTCGGGCTCATGGTCTGCATGTCGACCAGCGGGCTGTTGGTTTCAGAGGCCGGATGCGACTGCATGCCCCCGCCCATTCCGGCCATCCCGGAGTGGTCCATACCGGCCATCTTGCTGTGATCCATGCCGGCCATGTCGCCCTGCATATCGCCATGATCCATGCCAGACATCTTGCTATGGTCCATGCCCACCATGTCACCTTGCTTACCACCAGAGCCCATACCGGCCATCTTGCTGTGGTCCATGTCGGCCTTGCCGCCTTGCATGCTGCCGTGATCCATGCCGCCCATGCTTCCATGATCCATACCCATGTCGCCCATGGCGATTAGGGGACGAGGATCGATTTCAGGGACCGGAGCACTCATACCTTCACGGATGGCCAGGGTGCCGCGGGCATAGCCGGTGCGGTCCATGGATTGGGCAAAAATCGTGTAGGCCTCCTGGTTAGCGAGCTCGACTATGACGTCGTAGGTCTCGGCCACGGCGATACGGAATTCGTCGACGCTGACCGGATTGACGTACTGACCGTCGGCGGCTACCACTGTCATTTTCAGACCCGGAATTCGGACATCGAAATAGCTCATGGCCGAGCCGTTAATGAAGCGCAAACGGAGTTTTTCGCCCGGTTTGAAGATGCCGGTCCAGTTCCCGTTAGGTGCCTGGCCGTTCATGAGGTAGGTGTAGGTGTAGCCGCTGACATCGGCGAGGTCGGTGGGGCTCATCTTCATCTCGGCCCACATCTTGCGATCGGCAACAGCCGCAGTCCAGCCTTGCTCACTCACGTCGTTGATGAAGTCGCCCACGGTGCGCTTGTGAAAGTTGTAGTAGTCCGACTGCTTCTTGAGCTTGGCCAGGACCCGAGCGGGATCTTCATCAGTCCAGTCAGACAACATCACCACGTAGTCACGGTCATAGCTGAACGGCTCAGGCTTCTTGGCATCAATGACTAGAGCACCGTAAACGCCGCTCTGCTCCTGCAATCCAGAGTGGCTGTGATACCAATAGGTTCCGTTTTGTTTGACCTTGAATTTGTACTCGTACATGCCATCGGGCGCGATGCCGTGGAAGCTCAGGCCGGGTACGCCATCCATGTTGGCCGGCAAAAGGATACCGTGCCAGTGGATTGAGGTGTCTTCGTTCAGACGGTTCTTCACACGCAGCGTGATGGTATCGCCTTCCCGCCAGCGCAGAATGGGTCCGGGAATAGAACCGTTGATGGTCATCGCGGTTCGGGCCGCACCTGTGATATTCACCGGCGTCTCACCAATAAATAGATCGAACTCGGAGCCGGTCAGCACGTTGGGCTGACCAGGGCTGGTCACTGCCCAAACGGGTGTACGCCACAAGCCTAGGCCTCCGAGGATGCCGGTGGCGGCCAGGCCTTTAACGAAGGTTCGCCTTGAGGTTTTGCATTGCATGCGATTATGTCCAATCAGTCAGAGGAACCCGGGCTGTACAACCATGATATCGGGTGATGAGCAGCTTCATCCTGGGAGGTTTTCCCTATCAGCCTTACCCGCTGCCGCTATTTTCAAATAGATTCGACAGCGAGCTTAAGAAGCTGTCATATTCCAACCGCCCGGGTGATTACATTTCTGTAAGGTTGACCACTTGTTAGCAGTTAGCGTGATCAGCCGACTTGACCTTGCTATCTGCAACCGGCGACTCTGCTTTCTGCTGCTGAGCTACTTGATAAGCTTCCATCGATGCTTTGCTGACCTGCTCCATACGCGCAAAAGTGCGGTCAGCGCCACCTTCGGCCATTGCTAAAGAAGAAGCGGCAAGAGCGGCGACTACGAACAGGGCTTTGATCGGTTTCATCTGGATATTCCTCGATTCAGTTCAATAATCCCGGCAACCAGATTGATCGCTATCAGGAGTAGAGCTTCAGGCTCGAAGCAACATTAACCAAACCGACCTGTCATAAACCTGAGTTGAACATTACAGTTCTGTCAGGTTGCTATTTCTTTCTTGTCGAGCCGCCATACTGCTCTGTAGTGTTTCCTCATGCCGTCATGAAGCCTGTGCGGATTCGTTGTAGGCATGCCTGGCAGCGATGCCTAAGTTTCTTCGGGTCAGGGACTAAATAGTTTTGACCTCCACCTTACGCTCAATATGCGATAGTCAATACGTCGACCAAACATACCGCCTCCACCGGTGCCGCGTTGGCGCTTGTTGCCGCCAGTCTGTTTGCAACCCTGCCGGCCCAGGCTGCACAGGATGCGCAAACTGCTGAAGTGAAGTGCTTTGGCGTGAATGGCTGTAAAGGCCAGAACGATTGCATGACCGCGAAGAACGCCTGCAAGGGTCAAGGGGAATGCAAGGGCCAAGGTTTCAAGAAGATGACCCAAGCCAAGTGCGAGGAAGCCGGCGGCAAGACCAGCGAATAAGACAATCTGAGGGAGTGCAAGTCACTCCCTCGACCTGGAGCCCCGAATGAGCAGGAGCAATGCACTGGGTTTTGGTCTGGGCCTGCGCAGTGAGTATTACCAGCAGATCCTGGAGCAGCGCCCCGCGGTCGACTGGTTCGAGATCATCTCCGAGAACTACATGGTCGGAGGGGGAAAAGCCCTCTACTTTCTCGATGCAATCAAAGAACAGTATCCGCTGGTCATGCACGGGGTTTCCCTGTCGATCGGCGGCCCCCACGCGGTCGACACCGACTACCTGCGGCAATTGAAAAACCTGGCCGACCGGGTGCAGCCTCGTTGGATTTCCGATCATCTGTGTTGGAGCAGAGGCAGCGCTCATCACCTGCATGATCTGCTACCGCTGCCGTTTACTCAGGAAAGCCTGCTGCATGTCGCAGCGCGGGTTCGGCTGGTTCAGGATGTTTTGCAGCGCCCCCTGGTTCTGGAAAACGTCTCAGCCTACGTGCAGTGGAAGACGTCCAGCATGAACGAGTCCCAATTCCTGGCCGAGCTGAGCAATCTGACCGGCTGCGAGCTGCTGCTCGATGTGAATAACGTATACGTCAGTTCGCGAAACCAGGGATTCGACCCTTGGCAGTTCATCATGGAGCTGCCGCATGACCGGATTCGCCAAATCCACCTGGCCGGCCACAGCGATTATGGTCACTATCTCATCGATACCCACGACCAACCGATCGCCGACCCAGTGTGGGCTTTGTATGGCAAGGCGCTGAGCTACTTGGGGCCAACCGCTACCCTGATCGAACGGGACGATCATTTCCCGCCCCTCGACGAACTGCTAACCGAATTGGCTCAGGCACGTGCTATCGCCGCCGGAGCGCTAACGGGGGTCACACCATGCGCCTGAATGCCCTGCAGGAGGCGCTGGAAGCTTATCTGACCACAGGCGAAAGCGCGGCCACTCCCGAGCTTCTGGAGCAAATCCAAGGCAGCACTGCGCTGCCCGCCTCAGATGGCCTAATGATCTACCACAACGCCTACCGCGCCAGGCTACTTTCGGTCATGAGGGAAGACTTTCCGGCGTTGCATCACTGGATGGGTGGCGAATCATTCGAACAGTTGGCCCTTGCTTACATCACTGCGTGGCCACCCAGGCATTTCAGTTTGCGCTGGTTGGGCGAAACGCTGCCGGAGTTCATCAGCCACTATGTCCCCGAGCCACAGCTTTCTCCGATGCGTGAGCTCGCTGGCCTGGAGTGGGCTTTCACCCTGGCCTTCGATGCTCCGGATGCGCAGCCACTGTCCCTAGAAGCGATGAGCCGCTTTTCAGCAAAGGATTGGACTAGTCTGAGGATTTGCCTTAACCCTTCGGTGGAATGGTTGCCGCTACAACGCAACACCATTGAGATATGGAAAGCTGCGAAGGCCGAGACCGAAATCCCTGAAACCTATTGGTTATCATCTCCACTGGATTGCCTGGTTTGGCGCCACCAGTTGGTGTGTCGATACCGCACCTTGGAGCGACCCGAGGCCAACGCCCTAGAGTTTATGAGGGACGGGGGTTCATTCGCCGAGTTGTGCGAAACGCTTTTGGACGAACATCGTGAACAAGCTCCTCTGCGAGCAGCCACCTGGCTGAAACAATGGGTCAGCGAAGGCCTGTTGCTGCGTACAGACGAGATGGAGTGGTTCGAGAAGGATGGGGCGAAGTGAGTTCGGCTTCGAGGAGCGAATCGTGCGGGCTGGACGTTTGGAGAAGCGAGAAAGCACGTTCTATGCGGGCAGCCCAGCATTGAATGCTTAATCGTCAAAGGAGGTTACTGCGTTGCCCGCAGCGGCCCTTTTATCGTGAGCATCATGTGAAGCTGGATCATGACTACAGACTCGCTGGCCCTCGCCAGCGAGTTTGCCCCAATCTCAGTCGATACGGGTTTTCCGCAGTCTCAGCGCATTGAATACGACCGAGGCCGAACTAACGCTCATGGCCAGCGCCGCAATCATGGGCGACAGCAAGTGACCTGTCAGGGGATAAAGTAGCCCTGCCGCGAGCGGAATTCCCATCGCGTTGTAGATGAAGGCGAAGGCCAGGTTCTGTCGCATGTTTTTTACCGTGGCCACGGACAAGGTTCTTGCCCGTAAGATGCCCATCAAGTCACCTTTAACCAGGGTTACTTGAGCACTGTTCATGGCCACATCGGTGCCGGTTCCCATCGCGATACTTACATCCGCACGAGCCAGTGCCGGCGCATCGTTTATGCCGTCCCCGGCCATAGCCACCCGACGACCATAGCTTTGCAGATCGGCCACCAGATTTTCCTTGTCCTGGGGTTTGACCTCTCCATGGACTTCCTCGATCCCCAGCTCCTTTGCCACGGCCCGAGCGGTGGTAAGCCCATCACCGGTGGCCATGATCACCTTCACATCCACATCCTGTAGCTGGGTGACTGCTTGCTTGGAGGTAGGTTTGATCGGATCTGAGACAGCCAGAAGGCCCGCCAGAGAACCATCGACTGCCAGGTAAATGATGCTGATGCCCTCCAAGCGAAGCTGCTCGGCACGACTCCTCAGCGAAACGGTACGTACTCCCGCTTCTTCCATCAAGGCTGTATTACCCAGTTGGAGCTGTCGGCCTTCCACTTGACCGCGAACGCCGATGCCTGAGCCTGACTCGAAGGATTCCGGTTTGGCCAACTCAACTCCCTGAGCGCGGGCGTAATCAACGATCGCATGGGCCAGCGGATGCTCACTGCCTTGGTCGAGGCTTGCAGCCAATCGCAGCACCTCGTTCGAGTCGAACGGACCGGCTCCCTCTGCACTGTGGAATACAGGCCGTCCCTCGGTCAGCGTACCGGTCTTGTCAACGATCAGCGTATTGATCTTGCAGAGGTTCTCTATGGCGCTCGCATCGCGGAACAAAACGCCACTGCTGGCAGCCTTGCCAGTCGAAACCATAACCGACATAGGGGTGGCCAAACCCAGGGCGCAGGGACAGGCGATGATCAGTACGGCAACCGCATTGATAACACCGAATACCCAGCCAGACTCCGGACCGAACAAGCCCCAACCGAAGAACGTGAGGATCGCGATTGCGATTACCCCGACCACGAAGTAGCCAGCTACCGCATCGGCCATACGTTGCATGGGGGCCTTGGAGCGCTGAGCCCGGGCAACCATCTGCACGATCTGGGACAACATGGTCTCGGCACCAACCTTCTGCGCCTGCATCACTAGGCTACCGTGGGTATTCATGGTTGCGCCGATCAGTGCATCACCAATTCGCTTGGTCACCGGTACCGGTTCACCAGTCAGCATGGACTCGTCGACAGCGCTGTCACCTTCGAGCACGGTGCCATCCACCGGGACTTTTTCGCCCGGACGTACCCGTAGATGATCTCCTTGATGCACATGGGTCAGAGGGATGTCTTCTTCCTGGCCGTCAGGATTGATGCGCCGAGCGGTTTTCGGTGCCAGGCCCAACAGCGACTTTATGGCTGCAGAGGTTTGCGAGCGCGCCTTGAGTTCGAGCATCTGACCCAACAGTGTCAGGGAGATGATCACCGCCGCAGCCTCAAAGTAGACGCCAATGCGCCCATCCTGAAAGAAGACTTGTGGGAAGAGTTGTGGAGCCAGCGTCGCGGCGACGCTGTACAGGTAGGCTGCCGCTGTACCCAGACCAATCAATGTCCACATGTTCGGGCTGCGATGGCGGATCGAGTCGATACCGCGGTTGAAGAACACCCAGCCGCCCCAGAGCGTCACAGGGGTCGCCAAGACAAGCTCAACCCAGTTCTGCGTCGCGCCATGGAACAGCTGCAACGTATGGCCGGCCATGGCCAAAACGGTCACGATGATCGTGAGTGGAAGTGTCCGCCAGAAGCGCCGAGAGAAATCCTTGAGCTCCAGATTCTCCTCTTTCTCCAACTCAGGGATCACTGGCTCCAAGGTCATGCCGCAGATGGGACAATTATCAGGTTCTGGCTGACGTATTTCCGGGTGCATCGGGCAGGTGTACTCAGCCGCGTCAGGTGTGGCCGGCGGAGCTGCATGTTGTCCGTGACCACCTTGAGGGGGTTGGCTCACATAACTGAGAGGGTCGCCCCGGAACTTATCCTGGCACTTCGCGCTGCAGAAGCGGTAACTCTGCCCTTGGTAGCTTTCACTGAACTGACTGCCGGGCTTGACGGCCATACCACATACCGGATCGTGCTGTCTCCCTTGTTGGTCTTCCTGATGTTTCGCAAGGTCATGGTCGTGATGGCTGGAGGAGGTGTGCATAGGGCTTATTTCCTGTTCTCGTCCTTGGGAGCATCAGCATCACTCTGATGAGCGTGCCCACCATGGTTATGGCCGAACATATGCATGTGGCCGTAATGTTCGCGGGCCACATAAAACACCCCGATTACGGCCAGCATGATCAGCGCGATGCCACTCTTACTTTTCCAGAATGGCGGTTCAGCGCTGGAATGGTAATGGGAGTGATCCATGATTCGAATCTTCGGTTGGTTGAGGCGATATCCTTTGGCACAGTGAGATAGATAGGCTCTGCTGATAGCTAGTTGCTTGAACGCCTATCAATCCAAACTCAACGAATGTTCACTTTGCCGACCATACCTGATTGGTAATGACCGGGGAGGTTGCAAGCGAACTCAAGGCCGGTTGCTTTGGCGAAGGTCCACACCAATTCTTCGGTGGCTCCCGGCTCGATCAAGACGCTGTTCGGATTGTCGTGTTCCTTGCTGACTTCCCCACCCATGGCATGCCCCGTGTTGTTCATGTCGTGTGTGCCAGTCGGAGAAAGCGTTCCCTTCTGAAACATGGCCGCCATTACCTTCTGGTGGGCGGCATGAGCGGCTGCCATGCCCAAGCTGAATTCGTGTAGCAGCGCGCCCTCGTTTTTGAGCACGAAGCGGATTGTTTCGCCCGGTTTGACATCAATGCTCTTTGGCTCGAAGAAGCTATCGCCCATCTTCAATTCGATGGTGCGATCAACCTTTTGGGCATTGCCTGGCTGACCGATGTCTACATTTACGTAGTTCGGGCTGGCGATGGCTGCAGACGCGGAAAACATAAGGCTGGAAACGAGAAGCAGGAAAGCGGGCTTAGCTTTCATGGTGAACCTCGCAGGACGGAGTGGCTTAAAACGCCTTTGATGCTAGTCAGGCTGAGCTGCCAGCTTACTTACGCAAAAATTACATAGGCAGAGTTAGCTGAGATCAGGTGGCCCGGCACACAACGCCGGGACACCTGTTCGTCGATTCAACGCATTACGAACTCACCCACCATCCCAGCCTGGTAATGTCCCGGAAGGGTGCAGGCAAAGTTCAGGTTGGACGCATCGGCGAATGTCCAGACGAATTCCTTCGTCGTCCCAGGCTCAACGAGGATGGCGTTAGGATCGTCATGTTTTGCCTCAATGACCTCTGGATATCCCGGAGGATCGGAATCGCTAGGGGCAGTGAAGTGCTCCCGCCAGACGATCGACTTCGCCTTGCCCGTCGGCGTCAGCGTGCCGTCTTTGAATAGCGCCGCCATCTCGCGTTGATGTTCCAGCTGCGATACGGCTTTGCCGATATTGAATTCGTGCATCAGCGCCCCTTCGTTCTTCAACACGAAGCGGACGGTCTCGCCAGGCTTCACATCGATCGACTTCTGGCCGTAGCTGATGTCATCCATCTTGACGAAAACGGTACGCGTAGCAGGGGTTGCTTGGGCCTGTCGACCAATGCTGGTTTCATTGCCAGGAGTTTGTGCAAAGGCTGGAGTTGCAGCTCCGAAGAGAAGTGCGGCGATCAACAGTTGGAGACGTGAACGTTTCATGATGAAACCTCACTGAGGTGGTTGGAAATCTCATGCTATTCCCCGGTTCCTGCCGGGAGGCTTACCCCAAAACTACAAATTAGTCAGCTTGAAAAAACGCGGCGCCGTTGTGGCGCCGCTAGGCCAAAGGAGCAATCACGGAAGGCCTTAAAGGGGATTTCTTATGGATGGCACTCTTTGTCAGCCATCATTAGCTTGTGCTCCCGCATCATCTGCCCGAGGGCGTCATCCACCAATTTGTCGTGCTGCTCCATCCAAGCAAGATGCTCTTGCACAGACACACCGGGAGCTGGGTGTTCGTTGTGAAGCTGGCTCATCATCTCTTCGAGCATCTTCATGTGCTCCTTCATGTGCACATGGCGCTGGCCAGGGGGAGCCTTCTCCGCCTGGATCAATACGGCTTCGGCCTTATCCCGCATTTTTTGAATGCGCTCGAAGGTGCGATCACCCCCGCTTTCTGCCCAGACAGCTGAGGACAGCAGGAGCGAAACAACCAGAAACAGAGGTTTAAGCAGTTTCATAAGACAGTCTCCTCACAAGAAGCTGTGGCCGGCACCTCTGGTTGTTGATGCGAGGGCCGAGAGCACAACCTAGTGCTCATGCTTGCACCCTAGACAAAACTCCCTGACAGAGGCCTGAAGCTAGGATTACATTTTCGTAAGCTTCTGGTTGGGAGTGCCATTTGGCTGCACACTCAGGTCACTCTAAATTTTGGAAACCGCTCACATGAAACTTCTGGTAGCTGAAGATGAGCCAAAAACAGGCACTTACCTGCAGCAGGGCCTCACCGAGGCTGGGTTCAATGTCGACCGCGTCATGACGGGAACGGATGCACTTCAGCATGCACTGAGCGAAGCGTATGACCTGTTGATTCTGGACGTAATGATGCCGGGCCTGAACGGCTGGGACGTACTGCGGATGGTGCGAGCAGCGGGGAAGGATGTCCCGGTGCTGTTCCTGACGGCACGTGACGGCGTCGAAGATCGCGTCAAAGGATTGGAGCTGGGTGCCGACGACTACCTGGTCAAGCCATTCGCCTTTTCCGAATTGTTAGCCCGGGTCAGGACGCTGCTCCGCCGGGGCAATAGCTCGCCCACGCAGACCACCATGAAAATAGCAGATCTTGAGGTCGATCTGCTGAAACGTCGTGCCATCCGCAGTGGAAAGCGGATTGACCTGACGGCGAAGGAATTCTCGTTGCTCGAACTACTGCTGCGCCGGCGCGGCGAAGTGCTTCCGAAGTCTTTAATCGCTTCCCAGGTCTGGGACATGAATTTCGATAGCGATACCAATGTGATCGAAGTTGCTGTTCGGCGTTTGCGAGCGAAAATTGACGATGATTTCGAACTGAAATTGATCCATACCGCCCGAGGTATGGGCTATATGCTTGATGCCCCGGAGTCGGAATGAACCATCTGTCACTGACAGCGCGCATGAGCTTGATGTTCATGCTTGCGGTGATCGCCGTCCTCACAGTAGCAGGCCTGAGCTTCAATGAACTCAGTCGGCATCACTTCAGAATGCTTGATCGGCAAACGCTGATTGAAAAGCTCGAATCGACTCAGAAAATTTTGAGCAGCACACGTGGTCGCGCAGATTTCATTGAGGTGCAGCCTCAGCTTAATGCCCTGCTGGGGGCGCATGAAGACCTAGCGGCGATCATCCTCGCAAATGATGGCACAGTGCTTTTCGCCGAGCCGAAGCCTTTCAATGTCCCCGAGAAATATCAACTCCACCCTGACCACGACATGTGGGAATGGCAAGAAGGCGGGCACATGTACCGCGGGATGACAGCGCAGGTGTCTGGCCCTTATCAACCCGAGCCCCTCACAACCTTGCTGATCCTCGACGTCACTAATCACATGCACTTCTTTGAGACACTGCTGCGATGGTTCTGGATCGGGCTGATCATTAGCGCACTGATAAGTGCCGCATTAGGATGGGTTGTCGCTCGCAGTGGGCTGAGACCTTTACGACAAGTGACCCAGGTGGCTACGTCGATGTCCGCAAGGTCACTGAAAGAGCGTATCCCACTGGAGCCAGTCCCCCTTGAGTTGCAGCAGTTGGTCACCTCGTTCAATGCGATGCTTGCCAGGCTAGATGATGCGTTTGTTCGGCTTTCGAATTTCTCTGCCGATATCGCTCATGAACTGCGTACTCCAGTGAGCAACCTGATGACACACACAGAGGTGGTGCTTACCAAGAAACGCGGTGTCGACGCCTATGAAGAGAACCTCTACTCGAACCTGGAAGACCTGAAGCGCATGTCGCGGATAATCGACGAAATGCTGTTCCTGGCTAAATCGGACAACGGCTTGATCATTCCGGAGCTGACGCGTATCGAGCTCAGCGAGGTGGTCGCCAAACTGTTCGAGTATTACCACCTACTGGCGGACGAGCGCGGCATCCACCTCATGGTATCGGGCTCAGGCTGCGTTCTGGGTGACAAGCTGATGCTGGATCGTGCGATCTCGAATCTGCTGTCCAATGCGCTGCGCTATACCCCAGAAGGGAAAACGATCTCAGTAACGATCCGTCAGACTGGCAACGCCGTCACCTTAACTGTTGAGAACCCTGGCAAGACCATCAAGCCTGAGCACCTAGGTAAACTCTTCGACCGCTTCTATCGCGTCGATCCCGCTCGCCGCGAAGGTAACCCGAGCAATGCGGGGCTTGGCCTGGCTATTACCCGATCCATCGTTGAGGCTCATCAAGGCAAGATCTGGTGTACCTCTGCCAACAACTGGACAACCTTCCACCTGGAGTTCCCGGCAACTTGAGGGGCTACTCCGAAGATATTGACCTGCATTTCTAACGCGCCAAGCGGTTCCTCCTGTTTTTTTGTCAGTTGTGTAATTCCATTCGTTTGCACACCCAATTGCATTCCCCCTTGCTTCCTAGACTGAGTGACCGGTGTAGGGCCCTGAACGAGCCCCATGAAAGACAGGACACTGTTTCCCCCTTACGATAAGGGATAGGCAAACGGTTATGTTTATGACTAACAGCAACGATAAGAGTGGGGAGCTTTTGGGCCAGGAGCGGCGGCGCCGCTGGAGCCCAGAGCAAAAACTGGCCATGGTTCGCGAGAGTCTTGAGCCAGGGCAAAGCGTTTCGGTGGTGGCTCGGCGTAACGGCATCAACGCCAACCAGCTGTTCCTGTGGCGCAAGCTGTACCAGGACGGCAGCTTGTCGGCGGTCAGTGCTGGCGAAGCCGTGGTGCCGGCCTCCGAGCTGAGTGATGCGCTCAAGCAGATCCGTGAACTGCAACGGATGCTGGGCAAGAAAACGATGGAAGCAGAAATCCTCAAAGAGGCCGTGGAGATCGCCCGGTCGCGAAAATGGATTGCGCACTCACCCTTGTTGCCGGGGGACGACCAGTGAAGCTGGTCAGCGAATGTCTCGGTGTGGCGCGCTCGCAATTAACGGTTCGAATCAAGCAATCAGCCTTGCCCAAGGTACGACGAAACAGGCCCGTGGACGACGCTGAACTGGTGGTTGAAATCCAGCAACAGGTCAGCGAGCTGCCCAGCTATGGCTACCGTCGTGTCTGGGGATTACTGCGTCGCGCACGTGAAACCCAGTTGCTGCCCGCGATCAACGTGAAGCGGGTTTACCGGGTCATGCGTGATCACAATCTGCTGCTTGAGCGTCGACTCAAACAGCCCGGCGTGCCACGTCGACACGAAGGCCGTATTGCCGTGAAAACCAGTGATACGCGTTGGTGCTCGGACGGCTTTGAGTTCCGTTGCGAGGACGGCGCCAAACTGAGCGTGACCTTCGCCCTGGACTGCTGTGATCGCGAAGCCATCGGCTGGGTCGCCAGTCCAACGGGATACAGCGGTGATGATATCCGTGACTTGATGCTGGAGAGCGTGGAAAAGCGCTTTGGCGACCAACTGCCCGCCACGCCGGTGCAATGGCTAAGCGATAACGGTTCGGCCTATACCGCCGAACAGACGCGCCTGTTTGCTCGGCAGATCGGTTTGCAACCGGTGACCACGCCAGTACGCAGCCCGCAGAGCAACGGCATGGCTGAGAGCTTCGTGAAGACGATCAAGCGTGATTACGTGGCGCATATGCCCAAGCCGGATCGAGAAACGGCGCTACGCAACCTGGCCATTGCCTTCGAGCATTACAACGAGCAGCATCCGCACAGCGCCTTGAACTATCGCTCGCCGAGGGAGTTCAGGCGCTTGGCCGCAGCATCAATTTAACGGGGAGTTGGTGTCCGGTTTTTTAGGGGCAAGTCCAGGCCCCTGGGAGGTCCGGACGAAGACAAGTCAACGCAGGCCCTTAACGTGAAAAGCCATGATGCCTACCTCAACGCTGGGCCAGAGAGCGCCCACCAAGCTTACTGAATTGTAATCGAACGGTTTGCGGTCATGTGTCATCGTGTCCTGGCTCTTTGACGCGGCTCTCCTGACCCACTACCGGGGTTCAGTCCGTACCAGGGCGCGGCATACGCTTGGTATTCGTCAGTGGTTTTCAACCCACATCGAGAAGTAAAACTAGAACTTCCCTACAAAACCTCGAACCAACAGCTTGCGCTGTGAGGAGCCCTGCATGTCACTCTTTAAAACTACGACCGTTGCTGTCGCACTTACCGCTGGTTTGCTTTTGAGCGCTATCGCCCAAGCCCATCCAAAATTGGTGTCCTCCACTCCTTCGGAAGGCTCGACCTCCGCAGCACCTTCCAAGATTGAGCTGCATTTCTCTGAGAACCTCACAACTCAGTTCTCCGGTGCAAAACTGATCATGACCGACATGCCAGGCATGTCGCATTCCCCAATGGCTGTTAAGGCAAGTGTCTCAGGCAGCGACGATCCGAAAACGATGGTCATCACGCCTGCCGCTCCTCTAACCACTGGTACTTACAAGGTCGAATGGCGAGCAGTCTCTTCCGACACGCACCCCATAACAGGCAACCTTGTTTTTAAAGTGAAGTAATCCATGAGCGACTCAGTCAACATCGCCGTTCGCTTCGTTCTTTATATGGACCTCATGCTGCTGTTTGGATTGGCCATTTTTGGTTTGTACAGCCTTAGGGGAAAAGAGCGAGTCTCTGGTGCTGTCTTGAACTTTGGGTCGCTGCTTTTCGGCACAGTTGTTGTTGGCGTACTGCTGTCTCTGGCTGCTATGTTGTTACTTGCCAAGGCAATGAGTGGCGTTGCAGAACTTATGGAGCTTCAACGCCATATCTTCGAAATGCTGCTTATGGGTACCGATGTCGGACTGACATGGATGGTTCGGGTTGCTGCTCTTGTTCTAGCAGGTGTAGCGCTGACAGTGAACAAACGCTTTCCAACCCTGAGCCTCTGGGTGGTTACTTTGTGCGGTGCAACCGCGCTAGCCACCTTAGCTTGGACAGGGCATGGCGCTATCAACGAAGGTAACCGGCGTTACGTGCATTTCGCCAGCGACATCGTCCACCTTTTGGCCGCGGGAGGATGGCTCGGCGCTCTGGCGGCATTTGCTTTATTGCTGCGTACGAAAATACTCAATGGTAAGCAAGAGGTGCGCATTCTCTCCCGAGTACTCACCGGGTTCGAATCAGCGGGTGCATTGATCGTGGTTAGCCTAAGTGCTACCGGCATAGTAAATTATCTTTTCATCGTAGGTCCAACAGTAGAAAATATAACGTTTAGCACTTATGGCGTGCTGCTTTGTTTGAAAATATTACTGTTTGCAGCGATGCTCGTGTTGGCCACGCTGAATCGTTTTCACTTGAGTCCACTGTTAGAACGGTCGATCCAGAACGGAGAATGCACTGGGGCGGTTAATGCTTTACGGCGCAGCATGGCGCTAGAGTTCTCAGTAGCAATAATCATAGTGTGTCTAGTCGCTTGGCTAGGAACCTTAAGTCCAGAGATGGAAGTGGGCACAGTATAGAGTTAATCTGCATGTGCTCTGCACCGTTCCCTGAGCGAATGGAATGTTGTGGCCAGATTAGAGCGCAAATGGTTGGTAATTGGCAATGCAAGCAGGTGGTCCAGTTTGCAATTGGGTGTTCAGCAAGTCCGTGCAGTTACGCAGTCAGTTGAGGCCGAATGCCCCAATGGCCATATTCAGGGCTGGCCACGCTCGGCCCTGAACTCTGCGAGTTGACTGGAGAGCACCGCTTTCTCCTGCAGGAGGCGCTGCTTTTCGGTGGCCAACGCGGTCAACTGGCTTTCAGCCCGGGTTAAGCGTTCCGCCAGCAGGCTCCGCTCCCGCTCGCTCACGGCCAAGTGCGTCCGCGTTTCAGCCAACCACTGCTCGCCTTGGCCATGACGCTGTTCCAGTGTCTGATGCGCCTGTTTCAACTCGGCGAATTGCAATGCCACCTGCTCAAGGGCGCTGCGACTCTGGGTGAACGCCTCCTGGGTCGTGCGCAGGGTATCCTTAAGCAGATCATGGTCTTGCACCAGGCGTTGTTCCCGGGCCTGCAGTTCACCCAGATGGGTTTGCTGCGCGAGCAGATGCTGCCGGAGCGCTGCCAGTTCGTGTTCAAGGCGCTGTTGGCGTTGCTCAGCGGCCTGGCGCTCGTCGCTGCGTTGTTGCGCGACCGACGCTTGGTAGTGCTCGAACTGCACCCGTGCTTGTTGCAATTGCTGGGTCAGCGAGACGACTTCGGCGGCGCGGTCAGCCAGGCGCTGTTCGAGCCCGAGCTTTTCACTGCTCAGACCGGCCAGGACGATCTCCTGACGCTGCACGGTGTCAGCCAGCTCTTGGCTGCGGGTAGTGGCGGTGGCCAGTGCTAGGGTCTGCTGCGCCTGAACGCTGAGCAAGGCGTCGCGCTCGACGAACGCTTGCTGCAACTGCTCCTGCAATGCGGCGGCCTCTGTCTGGTGAGACTCTACGGCCTGCTGGAGTTGAATGGCCGCCTCCGCCTGAACTTTTTCGTACAGTCCCTTCAGCGCCAGGACGAGCTCCGCGGGCAATCCCAGTTCGGCCTGCGCCAGCGTACCGGGATGCGCGGCTTTCCAGCGTTTTAACAACGGCGCCAGCGTGCTTTTGCTGCCAGTCCCACCCAGGGCGGCGCGGATGCTGTCGATCGTCGGGTTGTGGCCAGCGGCCACGAGCCGGGCCGCTGCCTGGGCGACATGGACATAAAGGACGCCGGAACGGGCCATGGCTACCTCGGATTTTTCTGTACCGTATTATGGACAACGTAATATCTCGGATTAAGTACAGAATAGTTAAACCCTGCGAAGCTACCAGTTAACCCACGATAAGCGCGACTATCGTGAGTTAGATCGTCACGATCGACATTCGCACCTATAATCTGCGGTACACACGGCCTAAACAGGCGTTTCGTGATGACGGCCAGTAATAACAACGAAAGTGTCCCTCCAATCCCGCTCGACGAACCGATTACGCTGTTGCGTACCCCGGGTACGCTCGCCACGCCCGAACAGTTGGCCCTGCAACATCAGCGCTTTCTCGCGGCTGCCACCTCCGACAACACCCGCCGCACCTACCGCTCGGCCATTCGCCACTTTCAGGCCTGGGGCGGCGTGCTGCCGTGCGATGAGGCCACGGCGATTCGTTACCTGCTGACCTTCGCGGAAGCGTTGAACCCCCGTACGCTGGCCCTGCGCCTGACGGCTCTGGCGCAATGGCACCGTTATCAGGGTTTTCCTGATCCTGCGGCCACCGCCACCGTGCGCAAGACCTTGCGCGGCATTGAGCGTGTCCACGGGCGCCCGCGGCAAAAAGCGAAGGCGCTACTCTTGGAAGATTTGGATCGCATCGTGACGCACTTGAGCGCGACGGCAGGGCTCGCTGCATTGCGTGACAGCGCACTGATTCAGGTGGGGTATTTCGGGGCGTTCCGTCGTAACGAATTGGTCACGCTGGAAGTTCGATACCTGCATTGGGAGCAGGAAGGCCTGCGGATCACGCTACCGCGCTCCAAAACTGACCAGGAAGGCCAGGGCTTGGACAAGGCGATCCCGTACGGCGACAGCATCTGCTGCCCAGCCAAGGCTTTGCGCTGCTGGCTGGACGCCGCCCAGATCGAGCAAGGCCCGCTGTTCCGGCGTATCAGCCGCTGGGGTGTAGTAGGCGAAGCCGCGCTGAACGTGGGTAGCGTCAATGCCATCCTGGCTGCCCGCGCCAAGGAAGCGGGTCTATCGCATGCCCCAGAGATGAGCAGCCATAGTCTCCGCCGTGGGCTGGCAACCAGCGCTCATCGCGCCGGCGCAGACTTTCTCGAGATCAAGCGCCAGGGTGGCTGGCGGCATGATGGCACCGTACACGGCTATATCGAGGAGGCCGGCGCCTTCGAAGAAAACGCGGCAGGCTCGCTATTACGGCGTAAGCAAGATCCATGAGTCGACTGGAAGAAACCGCCTATCCGCGCCTCAAAACAGAGTTCAGCTCACAAGAACTCGGCGCGATTTATACACCCAGCCCTCAAGAGAAAGCCTTGATCTTTGGCTGGTATCGGCAAGCACCTACGCGAGTCTGCCTCCTGATCCAACTGAAGCTCCTGCAACGGCTCGGCTATTTCTTGCCACTCACAGCCACGCCACCAGCAATCATTGAACATGTCTGCCGCCGGGCAGGATTGCGTGTTCCCGCTAAGGTCGCCCTGCAGCGTTACGACCAGTCCGGCAGCAAACCACGCCACCAGCAGCGGCTTCGCGTGCATCTGGGCATTCAGATGCTGGATGCCGAGGGAGATCAGTGGCTGGATGAGGTGGCTCATCTAGCCGCCAGCTCGAAGCAGGAACTGCCTGACATCATCAACATCCTCATTGAAGAGCTGGTTCGCCGCCGTTATGAACTCCCGGGCTTTACACGGCTCAGCCGCCTGGCACAGCAGGCCCGTGTCAGCGTCAACGAGTCGATTTATCAGAGTGTCGCCAATGCGCTGTCAGCCTCTGCCACGGAACGGCTGGATCAACTATTGGAACCCCAGGGGCGCAGTGCTTGGGATGGCCTCAAGCGCGAACCCAAGCGTCCCGGCGCTCGTGAGGTGGCAAGCTTCCTCAAGCATATCAACGGACTGATTGAACTGGCCGATGGACTTCCCTTGCTGGCGAATATCGCGATCAGCAAGCGCACCCAGATGGTGCTGGAGGCGCGAGCGCTCGATATCGCCGAAATGCGGGCGATGAAACCCCACAAGCGCTACACCTTGGCCGTACTCATGGTGCAGTCGCAACTGCAGAAGGCCATGGATGACGTGGCCGAAATCTTCATCAAAACCCTGCGCAGCCTGCACCGGATTGCCGAAGAACGCTTGCAGCAGTACCACCTGACCCATGTCCAGCAGGTGGATCGACTGATCGGTCAATTCCGGGAGGTACTGACTGCCCTAGAAGCACCTCTGCCACCGGATGAGCGACTTGCACAGGTCGACGAAACCCTTGAGGGCAATCCTGCCTCCTGGATTGCCCAGTGCGATGAGCACATGGCCTTCGCCGGCAATAACTATTATCCGTTCATGCTGCAGCCATACCGCAGCAAGCGCTCGCTACTGTTTCAGTGCCTGGACGTGCTTGCACTCAAGTCCAGCTCGCAGGACGACGCGCTGCTACTGGCGGTTGACTGGCTGCAGCAGCATCGCAACAGTCACCGCGAATACCTCACGCTCAGCGCGGACGAGTTTGCCGACATGGCCCTGACGGGGCTGCCCGAGAAGTGGCGAAAACTGATCTTCACTAAGAGCGACACCGCCAACAGTCAGACGTTGATTCACCGTAAGTATTTTGAGCTCTGCATCTTCTCTCAAGTTATGCAGGAGCTGAAATCCGGCGACCTCTACGTTGAGCACAGTGATCAATACGACGATTACCGCGAGCACCTGGTGAGCTGGGACGAGTACCAGAAGGAAGTGCTGGGCTACGGCGAACTAGTGGGCATGGACGTTGATCCGGCTGCGTTTACCCAAGGTCTGCGCGACCAGTTAACCGCGCTCGGGCAAAAGGTCGACGACCGTTTCCCGGATAACGAGCATGTGGATCTGACCGAATCCGGGCTGCTGATTCGGCGAACCGAGCGACGGGAGCCGCCGCCCCAGCTACCCATCATCGATCAAGCCATCACGGCAAACGCTGAACCCAAAAGCATCTTGGACATACTGACAGAAACAGAGCGCTGGCTTGACTTGCACCGACTGTTTGGCCCGCTCTCTGGCTTCGAGGCCAAGCTCGATGAGCCACGTAAGCGTTTCATTACCACGCTGTTCTGCTATGGCTGCAACCTAGGGCCGTCCCAAACCGCGCGATCAGTGAAAGGCTTCAGTCGAAAACAAGTGGCATGGCTTAATCTCAAACACGTCACCGAGGAGCGACTCGACAAGGCCATCGTGGCGGCTATCAACGCCTACAACCGCTTTGCCTTGCCGCGTTATTGGGGGACTGGGAAAGCCGCCTCCGCGGACGGTACCAAGTGGAATGTCTACGAACAGAATCTGCTTTCCGAGTACCACATTCGCTACGGCGGTTACGGCGGCATCGGCTACTACCATGTTTCAGACATGTATATCGCCCTGTTCAGCCGCTTCATTCCCTGCGGGGTCTACGAGGCGGTCTACATCCTGGACGGTCTGGTCAAAAACGACTCGGATATTCAACCGGACACCGTGCATGGTGATACTCAGGCCCAGAATGCCCCAGTGTTTGGTCTGGCGCATTTGCTCGGCATCCAGCTGATGCCGAGAATTCGCAATATCAAGGAACTCGTTTTCTTCAAACCGGAGAAGGGGAGCCACTATCGCCATATCAACAGCCTGTTCAGAGCTTCCATCGACTGGGCGCTGATTGAGCGCCACGTCCCTGACATGCTACGGGTAGCCATCTCGATCAAAGCCGGCAAGATCACGCCCTCGATGATCCTGCGCCGGCTGGGAACCTACAGCCGAAAGAACAAGCTGTACTTCGCCTTCCGCGAGCTCGGCCGTGTAGTGCGCACAATGTTCCTGCTGAATTACATCAACGATATCGAGCTTCGGCGAAACATCCACGCGGCCACCAACAAGAGCGAGGAATTCAATAATTTCACCAAGTGGCTGTTCTTCGGTGGAGAGGGCATTATTGCCGAGAACGTGCGGCATGAGCAGCGCAAGGTCATCAAGTACAACCACTTAGTATCGAACCTGGTGATCCTGCACAACGTGCAGGAAATGTCGCGGGTACTCAAGGATCTGCAGCGGCAGGGGCACCCAGTGGATGAGGCGGTGCTAAAGGCACTGTCGCCGTATCGGACGAGTCATATCAATCGTTTCGGCGACTACACCTTGGACCTCGACCGCAAGATCAAGCCAATCGATTACAAAATTCAGTTTCAGCCTTTAAATCAGTAACTTAACTGTATTTTGGCGAATTTAGCGCGAATCCCGGCCAACCCTCATGCGGATCATCGCAACAGATCTCGCAGAAAGGTGGCGCAGGCAGCCGCGCTTTCGGTCGGCCAGTTCACTTTGACAGTGCCACGCGGGTGCTGGATTTCAACGCAGATATTCGATGATGCAGTTTGCGAATTTGCTCCGGCTAGCTGCATGGGGAACGGAATAAAAGCAGGTTGCAGCTCCGTGTTTTTTTGCTTTTGCCCTCGAATCCACTTGTGGACGAGGTTCGCGTTGAGTCTATGGCTCAGCGCGACGCTGGCAATCGAGGCGCCGGGCTGGGCGCACTCTTGAATGACTTGGACTTTGAAGGATTTGGAGTAGGAACGGCGTTGTGGTTGCATGAAATACCCGCTTGAAAGGCTCGAACTGGTGCCCACTTAAATTTAAGTGCACACCATGTCTTGGCTTTGCAGGGCTGGGTAGATGACTTGGCCGGACGGATACTCAATACGAGCTGACGCAAATGTAATTTCGGCCTCAGCTACCTGTCAGGGATGAGTGTCTAGTTTGACATCAGGAGCGCTGCACTAGCGTTCCACCCGGCCACCGAGCGCTATCCCCAGAGTGCCGGGTAATCTGTATGAGGAGGTGTCTCATGAAACTTCTGAAACCTGTACTTCTGATGGGTTCGATCCTGCTGTCGTCCATGGCGTGGGCCGAAGGCGGCAGTGACCGAGCTTTGGCGCGCCACGCTGCGCAACGCGATACGGTCGGAACCGTGATGCTGCAAGCTGAGCAGGTGCAGCCCGACCAGCGTCCCGGGCAAATGGTTGTATGCACTAAGTAGGTGTCCCACTTTGTTGTTGCTATCTGATCGCTTCGTGGGTTGTAGCGGCAGTTTCAGCGGTACCGCTATGACCCTGCAGAGTAATTGGTGTCACTGGCTCCGCGCTTGCCGTTAGTCTTGAGGAGCTTATTCATGCGTCTACGACCAGCTCATCGCTTCCCTGAGAAGCTGCGCACTGCTGTAATCGAGTCATGCGCCGAAAAGTCATGCTCCGACTGTGACACGGACGAGCTTTTGAGCTAGCCTCAAGGAGTGCTCTTCAAGAGTTGAAGGAGCGATGTCCTGTGATGACTCGAAAGTTGAACAAAAAGCTGATCAAGCTTCTTATGGTGCTGCTGCTATTTTTAGTGGTCGCACAAAGTGGAGTCTTGATGTTTAAATCCGAGTCATCGATTGGTTCCCTCGATTGTGTTGCTGCGCAGAGCATGCAGGCCGAATACAGCCAGGCCGATACCTGTTGCCCAAACATCCAGAGCCAAGTAGCGTGCTCGATGAACTGTGCAATTCCTTACGCAGGGCCTATCGCATATCCTACTGAATCCTCTCTAACCTTAATTTCTCCTCAGAACTTCTGCTATACACCCTTCCTTGGCCGCATGGCGGTTGCTCCTGAGCCTTTCCCACCCAAGATCACTGTCCTGATCAGGACCTGAGTATGCTCGCTTGCTCTTCCAGCTAAAACAGCCAAAAGAACATCGAGATACAAGCATGGTGCCTGCAACTAACTGTCGTCAATGGAAAAGGATTGGGTATTCACCATGAACAAGTCATTCACGCTTTTGGGTGGTGTGTTACTGGCATTCGCCTCCCTTGCGATGCCGATCGCCCTTGCTGCTCCTGGAGAAACCGTTCTTTATAAGAATCCAAGCTGCAAGTGCTGCGATAAATATGCCGAGTACCTACGCGAAGGTGGCTTCAAGGTGTCGGTTATCGCGGATTCCGCACAGTTTCAGCGCGTCAGTAAGGCGTCTGGCGTCCCCCCATCCTTGGCAGGCTGCCATGCCATGACGGTTGATGGCTATGTCGTTGGCGGTCACGTTCCACTTGCGGCCGTCAATAAATTGTTGACGGAGCGTCCAGCAATTCGCGGTATCGCCCTGGCAGGTATGCCTGCGGGCTCGCCCGGCATGAACGGTACTCAACAGAAACCGTTTGAAATTTACGCCTTTGACGGAGCTAAAGCCTGGCTCTACATGACCCATGTGCTGACCGATAGCTCGGCGACTGAAATATGGAAGGCAATAAATGCCTGAATAAACTTTGAGGATTACACCATGACCAAGAACATGGCGCTGTACGTAAAAGGTTTATTGCAACGTTACCCGCTGCTTGCGGGACTTGCTGTTGCAATAACGTTCACTTTGTTCTTTAACTTACACAGTCGGTTTGCAGCAGCAACTCTGCCTGTTCTGCTTTGCCTGTTAATGATCGGGCTCTGCCTGAAAAATATGGTCGGGGAAACCGCCTGTGAGCAAAAAACTCCGGATCAACCGTTACTTGCCCGGAGCCTGTCAGAAACCAAGGTCGTTGATCAGGAGAACTGCCATGCGTAACTCTAAAATTTGCACAGCTATACTCGCTGCCCTCATAACTCTTGGAGCCGTTTCCACGGGCTTTGCCGAGCAGTCAAAGGACATTGCAAAGGACAGCATGATGAAAGGACAGGATATGCACATGATGGAAGGCAATAAAATGCCGATGATGGACATGATGCAGGAGATGTCCTCAATGATGAAGGACTGCAGCAAAATGATGCAGAGTATGAGCATGATGAATATGGGAGATAAGGCACCTCAAGGCGACAGTAAGGCGCAATAGAGGTCAGATCTCTTGTCGCCAGTCTCTGCACCTCTCAGGTAGAGACATAAGAAATAAGCTCTGGGTAGCGGTACCGCACTAGCAGTGCCGCTACTCAGATGCTGAATGCCGATCCTCTGCTGATCTAGAAGGAGCCGACCATGAACGACTTTGCCATGCACTATGGACACTGGAGTTGGGTGCTCATCATGGTGCTGATCGCATCATGGCTCCTCTACCGTTTCGTCGCCCCACGCAGTTGGCGTGAGTGGATGGGCGCCGGCTTGGTGCAAGCGTTCATCATCGCGTTATACGCCGAGATGTACGGCTTCCCGCTGACTATTTATCTGCTGACTGGTTTTCTGGGCATTGATCTTCCGCTGACGGGCTTCTCCGGCCATCTCTGGGCTACCCTGCTGGGCTACGGCAGCACCGGGGCCATGCTGGAAATGCTGTTGGGCGGAGTATTTATCGTGGTTGGTCTGGTGCTGCTGATCCGAGGCTGGGTCCAGGTCTACCGCGCCAATCTGGAGGGCCGACTGGCCACAGAGGGAGTCTACGGTCTGATCCGACACCCGCAATACACCGGGATCATGCTGGCCGTCTTCGGGCAGATCATTCACTGGCCGACGGTCGTCACTTTGCTGCTGTTCCCCGTGATCATCTACGCCTATGTTCGGCTGGCCAAGCGGGAGGAATCGGCGCTGGCCGAGCGCTTCGGCGAAGTTTATCAGGCCTATCGGCAACGCTTGCCGATGTTCTTTCCGCGCCGAGAGGACTGGCGTGAGTTTCTCCGCTCACTGCTCTTTGCCTATCAGAAATAGCCTGGTGACACCCAGCATTTTTCCTTTCCGTGACGATCAACGTCATCGCTAAAAAGAGCGACACGGACTACTCAGCCGAAAAAAAGGCGCCTAACTCAGGCGCCTAAAACCATCCTCCAAACCAAAGGACCAAAGGAGCAAAACAAGAGGATGGCGGAGCAATCAACTCTTCATTGCACGGCAAGCATGGCAGCAAGCCTTTTACTGGCCAATGCGGCCTATCAGTGGCGGATGGCTGGCCCGATGTCAGCTACTGAATGTCGAACCAGGCATCCATGCCATTGTTAGTTCAGAGTCTTGATGGACGCGATGGAGGCTGCCATTCCCTCGGCGCGAAACTCGAACTCCGCTCGATCACCCACCTTCAGGCCCGCCAGTTGCTCCGCAGTTGCGCTGAAGCCCATGGTCATAGCTGGCCACTGCAATGCCGGCACGGCGCCATGCGCGAGGGTGACGGTGTTTTTCTCGGTGTCGATTGCCTTGACCGTACCACTGGCCTTGGCGGTTGGGGCCTGCTGCGCTTCCTGCTGCATCTGCATGCCCGCCATGGGCATGTCGTCCATCTTCATTCCCGGCATGTCCTCGGCCAGGACGGGAAGGGATAGCGCAACAACTACGCTTGCAACTGCGTTCAGGGCTTGCTTCATACAGCTTTTCCTTGACGGTTGGTGGATGCAGCGGGGAGGTGCCGACGGCGCATCAAGCGATAGGCCGCCGGAATGACGAACAGGGAAAGCAAGGGCGCGGTGACCATGCCACCGACCATGGGCGCGGCGATCCGGCTCATCACCTCGCTGCCGGTGCCGCTGTCCAAGAGGATCGGTAGCAGGCCGGCGATGATCACCGCCACCGTCATCGCCTTGGGCCGCACGCGCTGCACGGCGCCTTCGCGAATTGCCTCGAGTAGCGCACCTTCGCTGCATAGGCCGCCGTTTTCACGCTCGGCCCAAGCGTTCTTCAGGTAGAGCAGCATGATCACGCCGAACTCGGCCGCCACCCCGGCCAGTGCGATGAAGCCGACGCCGGTGGCCACCGACAGGTTGAAGCCCAGCAGGTAGAGGAACCAGGCCCCGCCGGTGAGGGCGAACGGCAGGGTGGCCATGATCAAGAAGGCCTCGTCGAAGCGGGCGAAGGTCAGGTAGAGCAGCACGAAGATGATCAGCAGGGTCGCCGGCACCACCAGTTTGAGCCGGGCATTGGCCCGTTCGAGAAACTCGAACTGCCCCGAGTAACTCAGGCTCGTGCCCGGCTGCAGCTTGACCTGCTCGCCGACGGCCCGGCGCAGATCGGCGACCACCGAGGCGATATCCCGGCCGCGTACGTCGATATACACCCAGCCGGAAGGCCGGGCGTTCTCGCTCTTCAGCATGGGTGGCCCATCGCTGACCTTGACTCGCGCCACCGTGCCCAGGGTGATCTGGCTGCCCTGCGGGGTGTAGATCGGCAGTTGCTCCAGGGCACCGAGCGAGTCGCGCCACTCACGGGGATAGCGCACGTTGATCGGGAAGCGTGCTAGCCCTTCGATGGTCTCCCCGACGTTTTCGCCACCGATGGCGCTGGCCACGATCGACTGCACATCGGCGATATTCAGCCCGTAACGCGCGGCGGCCTGGCGGTCGATATCCACATCGATATAGCGCCCGCCGGTCAAACGCTCGGCCAGGGCCGAACTGACGCCGGGCACACTCTTGGCCGCGCGCTCGACCGCCTGGGTGGCCGCGTCGATTTCCATCAGGTTGGTGCCGGCGACCTTCACCCCGATCGGGCTCTTGATCCCGGTGGCGAGCATATCGATGCGGTTGCGGATCGGCGGTATCCAGATGTTGGTCAGCCCCGGCACTCGCACCACCCGATCCAGCTCCTCCACCAGCTGCTCCTGGGTCATCCCGGGGCGCCACTGCTCGCGGGGCTTGAACTGGATGGTGGTTTCGAACATCTCCAGCGGCGCCGGGTCGGTGGCGGTTTCGGCGCGTCCGGCTTTGCCGAACACATGCTCGACTTCCGGTACCGTCTTGATCAGGCGGTCGGTCTGCTGCAGCAACTGCGCCGCCTTCTGTGCCGACAAACCCGGCAAGGCCGAAGGCATGTAGAGCAGGTCGCCCTCATCCAGTGGCGGGAGGAACTCGCCACCCAACTGGGAGATTGGCCACAGCGCGCTGAGAAAGACCAGCGCCGCGACCAGCAGGGTGACCTTGGGCCGGCGTAGCACCGCATCGAGGGCCGGTTGGTAGATCCTGATCAACCAACGGTTCAGCGGGTTCTGTTCTTCATTGGGAATCCGTCCGCGAATCCAGTAGCCCATCAGCACCGGCACCAGGGTCACCGAGAGGCCGGCCGCCGCCGCCATGGCATAGGTTTTGGTGAAGGCCAGCGGGCCGAACAGGCGGCCCTCCTGGGCTTCCAGGGTGAACACCGGGATAAATGACAGGGTGATGAATAGTCGCCACGTCGCCGAGGGTCACCGGCACGCCGCCGGCACCGAGCTTGAGGGGAATCGCGCGGAAGTCATTCAACGTCTTCAGGTAGCCGGAAGCGCGCACCATGAACTCGGCCTCCGCCATCTCCAGCACGGCACCACCGGTTTCCTGGTTGGCCCGGCCTATGGCCTCGATCACTTCGGCCTGGGTGATAGCCAGACTGGCCAGCATGAGCGGATCGAGCAGCACTTGGTACTGCTTGACCATGCCGCCGACGGTTGCCACTTCCGCGACATTCGCCAGGGTCTTCAACTCGAACTTGAGGAACCAGTCTTGCAGCGCGCGCAGTTGCGCCAGGTCGTGCCCGCCGCTGCGATCCACCAGAGCGTACTGGTAGATCCAGCCCACCCCCGTAGCATCCGGTCCTAACGCCGGCTTGGCGCTGGCCGGCAGGCGACTTTGAATCTGGCTGAGGTACTCCAGCACCCGCGAGCGGGCCCAGTAGAGGTCGGTACCGTCCTCGAAGATGACATAGACGAAGCTGTCGCCGAAGAAGGAGAAGCCGCGCACGGTCTTCGCCCCCGGCACCGAGAGCATGGTGGTGGCCAGCGGATAGGTGACCTGATTCTCGACTATCTGCGGCGCCTGCCCCGGATAAGGGGTGCGGATGATCACCTGAACATCGGAGAGGTCCGGCAGCGCATCGATGGGGGTGCTCTGCACCGACCAGACACCCCAGGCCGTTACGAACAGCGTCGCCAGCAACACCAGGAAGCGGTTGGCCACCGACCAGCGAATCAGGGCGGCGATCATGGCTGGCCTCCCAGCTTCTGCAGGCGCTCAATCAACAGCCCATCGTCGGTTTGGAGCACCGCCACACGTACCTTGTCACCCACCTTGAACCCCTGCGTCAGGGCGGGGTCGGCCAGGGGGAAGGTCATGGTCATGCCAGGCATGCCCAGCGTCTTGAACGGACCATGGGCGAGGGTCACGCCCTGGTTAGTGATCTCGACGATTTGCCCCTCGGCCTCATGCAGGACGGGGGCTGCTGTGGCAGGCTCCGGCATTTGCGCAGTACTCGCGACTATGCCCTTGAGGCTGGCCTCGGAATCGAGCAGGAATTGTCCGGAGGCGACCACCTGCTGGCCTTCCTCGAGACCTTGCAGCACCACCGTTTTGCCTTCGTTTTCGCGTCCGAGCTGTACTTCGACCGGGCGGTAGCGCCCACCGTCTTCGGCGAGCATCACCAGGGCACGCCGGCCGGTGCGGATGACCGCCTCGCTCGGCACCCACAACAGGCTTTGTTCAGTCGACCGGTTCAGGCGCACCTGCGCGGTCAAGCCTGGCCGCAGGCGGCCGTCGGGATTGGGCAGTTCGACACGCACGCGAACCGTGCGGCTATCCGGATTCGTCTCAGGCAGAACGGCGCTGACCGTGCCGCCAAGTACTTCCCCTGGGAAGGCCGGCAGGCGTGCCTCGACCGCCTGGCCAACGGCAATCGCTCCAACCTCGGCCTCCGGAACGGCCACCGCGAGCCAGACGCTACTCAAGCCGTTGACGCGGGCCAGGGTGTCGCCAGCCGCCACGGTCATCCCCGCACGCACATCCAGCTCCTGCAACACACCGCCAATCGGGCTGGTGAGGGTCAGGGTTGGCTGGGTCTTGCCGCTGCGTTCCACTTGGGCAATCAGCGCCGCCGGCATGCCGGTGAGGCGCAGGCGTTGACGTGCCGCCGCCAGCAAGCCGGCGTCGCCATTGCGCTTGAGCGCGAGGAACTCCTCCTGGGCAGCGGCCCATTCCGGCACCAACAGGTCGGCCAGCGCTGCATTAGCCTTGAGCACATCGCCAGGCGCGCGGGCATAGACGCGCTCGACAAAGCCAGCGGTACGCGCCTGCACCACCGCGATATCCCGTTCGTTGAACGCCAATACGCCGACCACCTCCAGACTGCTGGCGAGGGCCCCGCGGCTGACCGGGGCCAGGCGCAGACCGATGTTCTGGGTCAGGCTGGGGTCGATGCTGATGGCCGCGCTGTCCGCCGCTGCATCGGCGTACTGAGGTACCAGTTGCATGTCCATAAAGGGCGATTTTCCCGGCTTGTCGAACTTCTGCTGCGGGTACATGGGGTCGTACCAATACAGCGCCTTACGTTCGTCCGTCGCCGTTGCCGCCGATTCGGCGGCCAACTGCGGCATGCCGCTCGGGCGCTGCTGAGCGAACCAGTAGCCACCGGCAACGCCGAGGGCGACCGACAGGCCTGTCAACAAAGCCCCTTGCCAGATTCGCGCAGTCATTGGTGATTCTCCCCGTAAGTGAAATACAGGCGGGCGCTGGTCAGGGCTCGCAGCTCTTCAAAGTCGATATGTTTGAGGCGCGCCTCGATCAGTTCGCGCCTGGCGGCGATGACGGGCGCCAAGTCGCCTTTGCCGGCGCGGTAGCTGGCCATGGTCAGCTCCACCTTTTCCTTGGCCAGGGGCAACAGGCTGTCCTGGCTGCGGCGCACGGCGCGGTTCAGGCGCTCGTATTCGGCCAGGTCCTCTTCCAGTTGCTGGGCATGCTCGCGTGCGAGGACTTCGCGCTCGGCCTCCAACTGATTCAGTTCGGCGTGCCGGGCGGCGATCATGGGGTTCTGCCGGGAGCCGGGAAACAGCGGCAGGTCGAAGCTGAACTGCACGCTCAGCATGTCGCCGAACTCACGGCCGCGGCGCTGGTAGTCGAGTTCCCAGCTCCAGTCGGATTGCTTTTCCGCTTGCGCTTCACGTACCTTGGCCTGCGCTTCGCGGGTGATCGGCGCGAAGGCCGCCAACGCAGGGTTATATTGCAGCTTATGGGCATAGCCCTCGGCTGCGATCGGCCACTCCGGCAAGCGACCGGCCAGCGGCTCATTGGCGGCAGGGCCGATCCAGCGCCGCAGGGCGGCACGCGCTTGCGCGCGCAGCCGGATCAATTCGTCCTGTTGCTCAGCCAACAGGGCCGCCTCCTGTTTCGGTGTCACGGCATCGGCGGTCTGCCCACGACCGCCGGCGATCTGCGCGCGGACGGTATCGCCCAGCAGGCGATTCTCGCGGAAGAAATCCTGGAACAGCGCCTGTTTGCGCTCCACCGAGTAGCTGCTGATCCAGGCCAGAGCGGTGGCCTGACGGACTTTCAGACGCTCGACCCGGCTTTCGGCCATGGCTCGATCGACGGCCGCCTCGGCCACCTCGATGCGTGCCCGGCGCTTGTCACGATTGGGCACCTCCTGCATGACTCCGACCATCTGCATGGTCATGAAGTCCTGGTCGATGCTCCAGCGATCGGGACCACCAACGGGGAAGTTCTGCACGCCCAGCAGTAACTTCGGATCGGGTAATTCGCCGGCCGGGATGGCGGCGCTACTGGCCGCCTCCAATTTGGCCGCCTGGGCGGTCAACGAAGGGGCATTGTCTTCGGCCAACCGCAAGGCTTCATCGAGTGTCAGGGGTGCAGCTAGGCTCGGTAATGCCAGCACGGTTGCCGCCAGGGCAGCCGCGACGGGCCACCCTGTGCAATAGCGTTTGGAGTTCATGTTCACGATTCCTGTGATGATCCGCTGCGCGCCGCTCGAACGTGCGCGCAGGCAAGCCATCCCGTCGGTGCGGGATGAAACTTAGTGTGGTACAGGAATCAAACGCGCGGAGGTCGCCATACCCCGGAAGGGGCCTGGGCAGGCAGGAAATCGCTGGAGAAGGGAGCCGCAGAGGGGCTGGACAAGGTGACGGGAGGCTTGACGATCGATACTTGCAGCATGCCGCCGGTCTTGCATTCCTGGCCGGGCTTGCAGGGTTTGCCATGCTCGGAGGGACTGCCCATATCCTGGCAACAGTCCTGCTCCACATCCCCCATCATCGCCATGCCCGCCGTTTTCATCGGGCAAGGTTCTGTCGCTGCCTCGATGCCCGCAATCCCGCTCAGGGGAAGCGCCAGGCTAATCAGGAAGGTGAGGCATAGCCGCAGCGTTTCATGCGAAGGAGTTTAGTCGCTGGTAACGGACCGTACAATTACTGATCCGTAAGAAAGAACCTGTGCGGATGTGTTCGTTGGCCAAGAGATCGTCCTCGCCTCAAGCGAATGCAGGCATAAAGGTGCGCTTATGCCCTCAGGCAACGTGTGGGCCATGAAAGCCGTTACGGATCACGGCGTGTCGTTTGGGTTGCGCTCAGTCGGCTTAGCCTTCCGGGTGTCGTCGGCAGCGGGCGCATCCTTGTGCATGCCGCGCATACAAAACACCATCGCCAGCGGACAGAGCAGTAACAGCAAGATCAGCGCGTTCGTCACGATCCAAGTTTGAAAAGCCGGGAACAAGACATAGGCAGCCACCAGGGTAATGGCAGCACCGATGCCCAGCCGAACCATTGTGGATTTATTGCTAATCATGATGCTCTCCTTTCAGGCAGGTAGTGGGGGCAGGTCATCCAGGAACGGCCCAGGTGGTTGTTCAGAGTCGTCGCAATGCTCGGCCAGGTATGACAGGGCATCGTGCATGGCCAGCAGCGCGGCAATACGCGCGTTCAACACATCGATGTAGGTCCGGGCGATGCCCTGAACCTCGCCGTCGGGGCGATTACGGTCCCGCCATAACTCCAGCAAGGTACGGACCTGCTCGATCGAGAACCCCAGATCCCGCGCATGGTGAATGAAGCGCAAAACCTGTACGTCGTTCTCGCGGTAGACACGATAGCCTGCTTGCGTGCGCCGTGAGGCCGGGATCAGGTCAATGCGTTCGTAGTAACGGATCATCTTGGCGGACAAACCGCTTTCACTCGCTGCTTCGCCAATGTTCATTAATTTATCCTCCTCGGCGAGCCACCGAGTCAGTCCCGCTCTACCAGTGCCGGCCGCCAACGCTTCAGCAACAGGGCGTAAGTGACCACCGAGACGCTGGACAACGCCATCGCCGCGCCGGCCACCACCGGGTTCAATAGACCGAATGCGGCCAGCGGAATGCCGACCAGGTTGTAGACGAAGGCCCAGAACAGGCTCTTCAGAATCCGCCCGTAGGTGTGGCGGGACAGTGCCAAGGCATCCGCCACCAGCGCCGGATCACCGCGCATCAGGGTGATGCCAGCGGTGTGCATCGCCACGTCGGTGCCGGTCGACATGGCAATACCGACATCGGCCGCCGCCAGCGCCGGCGCGTCGTTGATGCCGTCACCGACCATAGCCACTACCGCGCCATCGGCCTTCAGCGCTTGCACCACGGCCGCCTTGTCGCCGGGCAGCACCTCGGCGCGCACCTCGTCGAGGCCGAGCAGCGCGGCCACGCTGGCGGCCGCACCGCGGTTATCGCCGGTGATCATCACGGTGCGGATACCCAGTTTGTGCAAGCGCGCCACAGCCTGCCGTGCGGTCGGCTTCACCGCATCGCCGAAGGCGATCAGGCCCAACAACTGCGGCTGCTCGGACAGGTCGGCAAGCCAGGACACGCTATTGCCGGCCTGGGCCAACGCCGCCGCGGAAGGTGCGAGCGGCGACAGGTCCACGCCGAGTTCCTGCATCAACCGCGTGCTGCCCAGGCGCAGCGCACGCCCTGCTACCGAGGCCGCCAGGCCGCGCCCCGGCAATGCCGCGATCTCGGACGCTGGCAATAAAGCCACGCCCTCATGCTCGGCCTTGTCCAGCAACGCCTGCGCCAGCGGGTGCTCGCTGCCGACCTGCGCCGACGCGGCCAGTTGCAGCAGGCGCGCGATATCGCCGTCCGCCACCTCCAGCGCCGTCACTTGGGGTTTGCCCAAGGTCAGCGTGCCGGTCTTGTCGAAGGCCACTACGCTCACCCGGTGCGCGATCTCCAAGGCTTCCGCATCCTTGATCAGAATGCCGTGGCGCGCGCCGACCCCGGTACCGGCCATGATCACGGTCGGTGTGGCGAGGCCCAGCGCACAGGGGCAGGCGATCACCAGCACCGCCACCGCGTTGATCAGCGGGCCGGCCACCTCGCCGGTCAGCCAGCAGCCGATCAGCAGGGCCATGGCCGCGACCACCAGCACCACCGGTACGAAAGCGGCGCTGACCCGATCCACCAAACGCTGGATCGGCGCCTTGGCCGCCTGAGCGTTTTCGACCAGGCGGATGATCCGGGCCAGCGTGCTTTCCGCGCCGACCGCCGTGGTCACGATCAGCAACAGCCCCTCGCCGTTGATCGCCCCGCCGGTGACCGAATCACCCACGCCCTTGGCGACCGGCAGACTCTCGCCGGTCAACAATGACTCGTCGAGATGGCTGCGCCCGTCGCGCACTACACCGTCGGCCGGCACACGCTCGCCCGGCCGCACCACTGCTAGGTCACCGACGATCAGCGCATTCGCCGGCACCTCGTACTCCACCCCGTCGCGGCGCACGCGGGCGGTGTCCGGTCGCAGGGCCTGTAACGCGCGAATGGCGTCGCCCGTGTGGCGCTTGGCGCGTGCCTCAAGCCACTTGCCGAGCAGCACCAGGGTGATCACTACCGCGGAAGCCTCGAAATAGAGGGGCGGGTCGCCGGGGCCGGCATGCGTCGCCAGCAGGTAGACCGACAGTCCGTAGCCCGCACTGGTGCCCAGTGCCACCAGGAGGTCCATATTGCCGCTGCCGACGCGCAAGGCCCGCCAGCCGTCCCGATAGAAACGCGCGCCCAGCCAGAACTGCACCGGCGTGGCCAGTACCAGTTGCACCCAGCCCGGCACGCTCCAACGCACACCCAGCAACGCGGCGAGCATCTGCACCACCAGCGGCAGGGAAAGTCCGGCAGCCAGCGCCACCGGCCACCAGTCGCGACGCGGCGGCGCGGCAGTGGCCTCTTTGGCTGCCGGCACGCTGGCCTCATAGCCGGCTGCCACTACCGCCTGGATCAGCGCCGCCAGCGAGACCGCGCCGGACACCACCCGGACCCGCGCCCCTTCGCTGGCCAGATTCACCGTGGCCAACAACACGCCCGGAACCTTCAACAGGGCCTTCTCGACGCGACCAACGCACGAGGCGCAGCTCATGCCGGCGATGGCCAAGTCCAGTTCGTCTTCCTTCACGCGATAGCCCGCGCCTACTACCGCCTGGAGCAGGGGCGCCAGCGCAACTTCGGCCTTCACCTCGACCGTCGCCGCCTCGCTGACCAAGTTGACACTGGCGGCGGCAACGCCCGGCACCTTCAGCAAGGCCTTCTCGACACGCGTCACGCAGGACGCGCAGGTCATGCCGGCCACGCCGAAGGTCCATTGCTGGACCGGACCTGCGGGCATGGCAGCGGTGGTATCGGGGAGCGCGCTGGTCATCACCAACCTCCTGAGGCATTTCTTCACAATGCCAAGGTTGGACCTTGCCACCGAAGCAATGTCAAGTGGCAACGAGTCTGCACAGAGAGGATCGAGGCTGGTCTGTCGACTGGGTAACCAGCCCAATGCTGACGACTCAAGCTTTCGATAATTCAAGGATTTACAGAGTAAATGTCCTGATTTCCGCCTTATATCGGCATGACCTCTATATGCCATGCATCGAATCAGTCACCGAGTGCGAAGGCTGTGGCGTTTTCACATGATTCATCACAGCGCCGAGCCAGGTGGGCGCTTGAGTTTCAGATTGAACTCCCCAAAGCGTTTGACGTTGCTGGTCAGGTAGGGACTAAGAAACGATACGTCCTCATCGGTAAACTGCCAGCCATCACGGGCGAGCTTATGCAGGATGCGCATCATGTCCACGGTGTTCTGCAGAATCACCGAAGAGGCGACCATGTCGTTGTAGCGCAGGCGCTTCTGTTGCTCATCCGGATCGTTCTCGGCAATCACATCGCCGCCGAAGGACAACCACTTCGAGAAGCCGTTGTAGGACTCAATCTTGTTGGTGTTGGCCGTCACTTCCTGGCGCAGTTCGCGGTTGCCGATCCAGTTGAGCAGGAAAATCGTCCGGACCACGCATCCCAGCTCTTGAGCGGCATGGTAGAGCTTGTTCCTCCGGCTATAGGAGCCCAGCTTCCTGAGCAGCATGGGAGAGGAAATCTTGCCGGCCTGAATCGATAGCGCCACTTGCATCAGATCCTGCCAATGGGTCTCGATCTGGCTCCAGTCGACGGTATCGGTGAAGAGGCTGTTGATGTGCTTGTACTTGGCCGAGCGATCGGGCCGATACATGATCAGGTCGCGCCAGTTGCGGATGCGCGGCATTAAATTGATGCCCAGCAAATGGGTGAAGGCGAACACCGTAGCGGACTGGCCTTGAGTGTCGGAATAGACCGTATCGGCTTCGACGCTGAGATCTGCCTTCAGCAAGCCCTCAATGACATAGATGGCTTCCCAGATACCTGGCGGGATGAAGTGCTGGAACACCGCGATGTAGTTATTCGACACATGCCGGTAGGCGACTGCGCCCATCTTGCGGTAGCGGAAGTGGTAGCCCGCCAACAAGTTTTCATCGTAGAAGTCGAATTGAGTTCCGTCGGCGGCGACCGCTTTGCCGTCGCCCCAGAGCTTGGGCAGATCGAGCTGGAGATAGAGTTCGACCAACTCCCGGTTGGCCTTGTCAAGCTTTTCGAGCGGCAGGTGCCGGCGATTGTTGTAGGACAGCATGTGCGGAGTGACATTGCCCGCCAGATGGCGAGCCGCCTGGTTCGGCCCCAGGTTGCAGCCCATGGCGAAGATCGTCATCAGGTAGCGCTCGGCCGGCTCCTTGAGCTTGGGATCGCTACCGGACATCGGTCCGAAATGGCGGGTGAACTGAATCCAGTGCTCGATGTTGCCATGATGTCGAGCACATGCCTGGCTGGCATACGTTGAGTGATCGCCGTTTGTAGGGAGATTGCCGAGGGCGGAATATCGCGGGCCATAACGCGCCTGAGCACGGGTTCTCCCGCATCGTTGATCGAGACATCGCTGCGGCAACTGGGAAATTTATCATCCAGTTGCTGAGCGGTGTTCTCAAGTTGCTCCTTCAAGCTGGTGACAAACTCTTTGGCGGTGCTCGGCAGCCCGACCTTTTCGCAGTACGCCGGCAGACGAGTCAGACACTCATCCCACGGCAGCAACTGTGTGCGGTAGTCAGCAAACGACTCGGAGCCCAGAACACAAAGGTCCCCGGAGCGGAGTTCACTGGCCAGGTAAGAGAAGACACAGACCTCCAGAAAGCGCCGATTGGTCGGCGGCCCCTCACTGGCAGAACGCCTGACAACCTTCAACCAGCGATCTGACGCGAACGAAAGGTCAACGTGTTCATCAATCCATTCTCGGTGCAGCTGCTCATGATCCTGAACAAGCTGTAACGTCTGGATTAGCGATTGATCCTGGGTTGTCGGCTCCAGTTGCAGCAGATGGCTGAGGCGGAACAGCAGTGAGCGATGGGACTTGAAGTGCTTCCAGAGTAGCGGAAGATAGTTACTGCCACCCGTCGCCTGGACTTCAGCGCAGGCCTCACGAAGCTGATCAAGGTTCCCCTCGGGGGACAGATACTCGCGAATCAGGCTGCCGGCTTCTTCATTACTTGGTTCTTGGCTGAGGATCTGAATCACACCATCCAAGGTGGCCACGAGCAGCTCTAGTTTTTTGCGCTGACGTAGCTGGATTTGCTCCAACTCATCCTTGGCCCGCTTGTGGATGGTCGAGATCCGTTTGATGAACATCTCCGCGAGATGGTCACGAGTTCGAATTCGCATCTTGTAGATCAGAGCAAGCATCAGGGTATAGCGCTTGGGAAGAGAACAGTCCTGCAGCTCGGAGACGTCAGAGGCAGCAGCTAACGAGGAGAAATGGCGGATCTTAGGCTCAGTTACGCCTTCGAAGATGACATCCAAGTCACCGAACCTTTCAAGCCAACTTAGGTGATCAATCAACACCTCTAGATGCTTGCGTGAAGGCTTTCGTGGTGTCTGCTTCAACGCATTGAAATCACTCTGACGCCGGCCAAAATCCGTCTCCAAAAGCGCTTTCAACTGATAGATGACTTCAATGGGGGTTCTGTTGACTACTTGATTGAATATGGTCTCCAGACATTCGGCGTGAACCTTTTCGGCAAGATCATTGAGAGTTGAGTGCGCCGGGAGCTCATAATTCTGACGAATCAGCTCCTCGATCACGGAGTTGATGATGTCGGCACGCTGGTCAAGCAAGAATGACATTGCTTTAGCATGGCGCTCAGCGGGGTCAATTGCATCTGATCCATAAAATGCGGAAACCCCGAGCCGCGCTCGGACGGCGCTCATGTGCCGATACTGCTGAAACCACTTGTACTCCGCGGGTTTTACCTTGCGCCGTTGACCTAATTCACCACGGATGAAATCCACGATTTGCTCAGGGACGTCGATAATGTCAGGAAAAAATCGAAGTACCTGGAAGGTCTTGAGTAGGACGGCGAGATTGAGGTGAAAAGGCGCCTTAGACTTGCTTCGTACCCACTTAAGCTCCTCATCTGAAAAGGAAAATTCGCGCTGTAACTCAGCCTTCGAATACGACTTTGACAGAGTGGGGTACGACGTGCGCTCTACTGAAGCCATAGGACCTCCTTTCAGGGGAACCAGAAAAGATAGTCTACGCGCAGGGATGTAGCAGGGAATTATAAAAAGTCATTATTAACAGGTAGTTACGAGCGAAGTGAGTGAATTTTCCCCTTATCTCGGCATAACCCGAATAAGTCGGCGTGGTGGCTTTCATGGCGCAAAACCCGACCAGCACCGACCAACGTTCATCCCAACAGCTCAGGGCCTGGCATGTCGCATTCAAACGCGTCAAGCCGGGGTCGCGCACGACCCGAAGGACCTTCCTGCAATCTGCAAAACGCAAGCGGCATTCCAGACAGCAGGAAGATCATTCACGCTTTCACGTGACGACCCGATAGCAGGGCACATAGGCCGCCCCGCCCGGCAGCTTCATGCGGTGTTGCGCGACGAATGATTGCAGCAAGTGATCCAGAGGCTTCATGACCGCGGCGTCGCCATGGATTTCGTAGGGCCCGTGCTGCTCGATCAGGCGGATTCCCTTGTCTTTCACATTGCCGGCCACGATACCGGAAAAAGCGCGCCGGAGATTGGCCGCCAGCTCGTGAGGCGGCAGGTCGCGGCTCAGCTGGAGGCTGGCCATGTTCTGGTGGGTGGGGTCGAACGGGCGCTGAAAACCTTCCTCGATCTTGAGCAGCCAGTTGAAATGGAACGCATCATTGCGCTCACGACGGAACTGCCGCACCACCTTGAGCGCCTCGGTCATTTGCCGTGCCACTTCAGCAGGGTCGTCGATGATGATCTGGTAGTGCTGCTGCGCGGCCTCGCCCAGGGTCGCGCCGACGAACGCATGCAACTGCTGCAGGTAAGGCGCCGAACCTTTGGGGCCGGTCAGGATGACCGGGAAGGGCAGGTCGCGGTTATCCGGGTGCATCAGGATGCCGAGCAGGTAGAGAAACTCCTCGGCCGTGCCGGCGCCGCCGGGAAAGATGATGATGCCGTGGCCGACACGGACGAAGGCCTCCAGGCGCTTCTCGATGTCCGGAAGGATCACCAGCTCGTTGACGATAGGGTTCGGCGCCTCGGCGGCGATGATTCCCGGTTCGCTCAGGCCCAGGTAACGACCGCCGTTCATCCGCTGCTTGGCGTGGGCAATGGTGGCGCCTTTCATCGGCCCTTTCATCACGCCGGGCCCGCAACCGGTGCAGATATCCAGCTTGCGCAGCCCCAGTTCATGACCGACCTTCTTGGTGTACTGGTACTCGTCGGTGTTGATCGAATGGCCGCCCCAGCACACCACCAGCTTGGGTTCCACGCCTGGGCGCAGGGTGCGGGCGTTGCGCAGCAGATGGAACACGTAGTCGGTGATGCCCTGTGAACAGCTCAGGTCGATGCGCCGGCTTTCCAGCTCGTTCTCGGTATAAACGATGTCGCGCAGGGCACTGAACAGCATCTCGCGGGTGCTGGCGATCATCTCGCCGTCGACGAAGGCATCCGCCGGCGCGTTGAGCAGTTCCAGGCGCACGCCTCGATCCTGCTGGTGGATGCGAACCTCGAAGTCCTGGTAGGCATCGAGAATCGTCTTGGCGTTGTCGATGTGGGCGCCCGTGTTGAGGATTGCCAGGGCGCACTGGCGAAATAGCGTATAGATACTGCCCGACCCGGCTTCGCTCAGTTGTTGCACCTCGCGTTGGGACAGCGTTTCCAGGCTGCCTTTGGGGCTTACCGAAGCGTTGATTACATGTCGTGGGGTCATCTGGATATCCTTTTTTCGATGCCACCGAGCCAGCAAAAGGCCAGTTACATCAGTAGGTCAGTACTGAGCGCAGGCGCGCGCAGCGAGTATTTTCTCTGTCGTCCGGGCGCAAAGGTAAACGTTGCGATGAGATCCCCCCGGGGTGGCCGCCTCCTGAACGCAGGAGACGGCAGCAAAGTCGGCACGTTATGTCCTCATCTTAGTCCGGCGTTGAAAGGGCATGGGCGAATGCGAACATCGATTTGTCGACAATCCATTCCCGCATCAGAAGGGCCAATGGGGTCAGAAGGGACGGTGCAGGCAATGGCGCCATTGGCACCGAGGCTGGAGTGCTGCTTACGATCCAGTAAGTTGTAGAAGAGCGCTTCTCTGTTGCAACGGCCGGGCAAAGGCCGGGTTGCGCGACATCGGTCTGCTCACCGAGGTCACCGTTCATTACGTTAGCGATCGGTATTTCAAATTGCAACCGACTGGTGCCCCGTCGATTAACGGGATCGCGAGGTCGCGATCACCGCTCCGACGATGATCAGCACGGCGGGTAGAATCAGCATCGGGCTGGCATGACTTTTCCCGACGGCGATCAGCAGCACTGTTGAAATCAAGGGCGCCAGGTAGGAAAGGGCACCAAGCATCGGCAGGCTGCCATGCTTGGTAGCGTGATCCCAGGCAAAGAACGCCAGGCCAACGGGCCCCAGCCCCAGGCCGACGATCGCCGCCCACTGGCTCAAATCGGGCCTGACCGTGGCTTCGAAGGCAAGATGACAAATCATCCCGGCCAATGCGACCAGGCCACAGATCCCGCCGATGATACTGCTGGGCACCTCACTGAAACGGCGATTGACCACCGAATAGGTCGACCACACCAGTGCGCAGCCCAGTGCGGCCAGGTAACCAGCCACCGGCAGCGTCGCGACCTCGGCCTGGCTGCGTTGCAGCATGATGAACGCCGTGCCGGCGAGCCCCAGCAATGCGCCTGCCAATTGTCGCCAGCGCAGCCGGCTGCCCGCCAACAACGCCGACAGCAGCACGATCAGCAGGGGCCACAAATAGGCGAGCAGACTGGCTTCAGCGGCCGGGGCAGCTTTGAGGGCAAAGAAATACAGGGCGTGATAGGCGAAGATGCCGACAAAACCAACGGTCCACACCGACAGCGGCTGGCGCCAGGCCTGAAAGCCGGCAGCGCCGCGAAGCCCGATCACGAACAAACTCGCCAGAAAGGCTACGCCGAAACTGAGCGCCAGCAGCTCGAAGGGAGGAATGCCCTCGGTGAGCGTGGTCAGCAAGGCCAGGCAGGACCAGAGTACGACGGCGACGACGCCGATGGCCGTTGCCGAGGTTGCAGTCCTGGTTGGGTAAAAGGCCTTGTTGGCCTGCGCTGTGTCTGTCATTTATCCAATGCCTGATCGAAGTCTTTGATCAGACAATGCTAAACAGCGTGGTGCCATCGGTATTGATGAAAACCGCCAGGAATTTGTTCAAGCCTGCGCAGCTTCAGGCATTGCGCGAGGCTTTGCGAATGGACGCCGGGGTCGTGTTTCTGGATTTCTTCAAGGCGTGAGTGAGGGCGCTTTGATCGGCATAGCCGACGCTGTGGGCGATATCGACGATCGGCCGGGTGGTTTCACGCAGCAGATCGACTGCCCTGTCCAAACGCTGGCTGGCGATATAGGCGAAAGGCGAGCGTTGCAATTGCTGTTCGAACAATTGGTAAAGGCGACGCTCGCTGGTTGCGCAGGCCTGGGCGATATCGCGCACGGTCATGGGCGCGCCCAGGTTGTGTTCGATGTAGGCCAGGGCCCGGGCAAGGGTCAATTGATTGCGACTTTCCAGTGGCTTCACGGGAGGCGCAAGGGATGAGAACAGCAAGGTGCTCCATGAAGCGGCCAGCGGCGCAGCGCTCACCAGGGCTTGCGCGTTGTGGGCGGCATAGTCGAGCAGATGGCGGATCTGGGGCGTGATGGGGAAGAAGGTCTTGTCGCTCAAGGTGGTGCCGCACGGGGGCGCTGCCACATCGAGTACGATGAAACTGTTGGAGGTGCGCGTCGAGAAGGTGTGGCGCGCGCCGCAGGGAATGACCACGCCCTGGCTCCAGTCAACCCGCCCGCCGAGGCCGTCCACCTCGATGTCCAAGGCCCCCGACTGCGGCAGCACGATCTGGTGGAAGTCGTGATCGTGGGCTTCGCATTCGCCGCTATAGGACCTGAGGGTCAGGGATACCGGCGGTAGCTCGTGACCGGCCATCGTGCTGCTCCTGTGGGGGTAGGGTGGTCGAAACATGCAAACCCTACCTCAGCCATTGGATTTCAGATAGGGGTATCGAGGTGGATGCCGGGATCGCCGGGAGCCACTGCGTGACTCCAGCGCAGCCTGCGGCAGCGGCTACGCCAACCGAGGTGAGCCGAACACTCGTAGCCGCTGCCGAAGGCTCGGTGCGCCGCTGCGCCGCTCGCGCGCGTTAGCGGGCGCAAAATCTCAAGACCGCCGGGGGAGCCCCTGCGGGACTCCAGATGGTGCGCCACTGCGACAGCCTGCGGCAGCGGCTACGCCGATCGAGGTACGCCGAACCGTGTCATCTGCCAACCTCGGTATCGACATAGACCCTCAGCTCCGGATCAAAGGTCCGGATCAGCACGCGAGGCCGAACATCCCCGACCGCGGGCAAGCGGGAATCATGGAAGTCGTGTGGCTCGGGCACCACGAGAAAGGTCTGCGGCGAGGTCGACACATACGCCTTGGGCGGCGGCGAGCGATAGGATAAGGGCTCCTGGCTGAAGGCAGACAGGGGTTGGCCGTAGTAATCCTGGCCGATGATGTTGTCCCAGGATTGGGCGCCGGCCAAGCCTGGCATGCCACTGGCAATGCCCAGGACCATCCAACCGAGGCTTCGCATGGCGAACCTCCGACGCGAACCCCCCGCGTTGCCCCAAGCCTTTGACTATAGCACTACAGCCCTTGACGCGATGCCTTGAGCGCGCGGGCGACCTCGGCCTGGATTTCATAGGCGGGCGCCTCGACGGTGTTGAAGTCGCGGGTATAGCGGACCGCGAATTCGGCGACTCTCCAGTCCTGAAACTGTTGCACGTGTTTGAGCTCGTGCGCCCAGAGCAGCACGTTGCTCTGGGCATCATCGGCGTTTCTGAACACGATGATATCGATCAGCGTGACAGCGTTGGTATCCGGGTTCTGCAACATGGTGCCTACGGCACTCAGCTCGGTGCCATCTGCGACCTTGTAGCGGGCCGCATCCAGCACCCGGTCGTCGTAGTAGGGCTGCAGTTGGCTTTTTATATCCAGCGGGATGGTCTGGGTGCCTGTGCTGGCGGCGGCATCGCGCGACTGCACCAGCCATTGCTCGAGGGCCGGGGCGGCGACCCGGGTGATTTCCTTGTTGATGGCCTCCGGGTTGGGTATGCACAGGCAGCCCACCAGGCAGACTTCGACCTCGCCGGGCGGGCAGGCGTTGGCAAAGGACCAGGTGCCGAGCGCGAAGATCAGTGCCGCAAGCTGGATAGTCGAAGGCATCAAATTCTCCTGCTGTGTGGTGGAGTACTGATCGACAGTGTGGCACTTCCCCCGATGCCGGGTTCATCAACGCCGGCGTTCATGACCATCTTCCAGGTGCTGGCGGCGCTATTGATGCCGGCCCTGGCGCAGCGCCGCCCGGCCTGCTCCAAGGTCCAGCAGTGGTTATTGATTGTTGGCGTATCAATATTTTCAGCCGCTTCAGGCATAGTGGTGGCAACGCCTGTGGGCACCACTGTTCGGGAAGCCATGCGATTGAATTCATCGACCCTCCATACTCTGTCGCTCGGCGCGCTTGTCGTGCTGGCCGGCTGCGGTACGCAGCGCACCCAAGAACCCCCGCCGCCAAGTCCCGCCCAGGTGCGGGCGCAGATCGTTCGGCTATTGCCAGCCAAAACCCCCGACCGTGAAGGCTGGGCGACCGACATTTATGCCGCATTCGCCGCCCAGGATATTGCGCCGACCAACGAGAACCTGTGTTCGGTGCTGGCGGTTTCCGAGCAGGAATCGACCTTCCAGGTCGACCCGCCGGTGCCGGGGCTGGCCAGGATCGCGCGCGAGGAGATTGACCGCCGTGCCGCCAAATTGCATATCCCGGGTGTGCTGGTCAATGCCGGGCTCGGGCTGGAATCACCCAACGGCAAGACCTACAGCCAGCGCCTGAGCACCGTGCGAACCGAGAAGGAACTCAGCGCCATCTTCGATGACTTCATCGGCATGGCGCCGTTGGGGCGGAGCCTGTTCGGCAATTTGAATCCGGTGCAAACCGGCGGGCCGATGCAGGTCAGCATTGCTTTCGCCGAGACCCGGGCGCGCGATTATCCCTATCCTGTGAAAGGCTCGATTCGCCACGAAGTGTTCAGTCGTCGTGGCGGCATGTACTTCGGCATCGCCCATTTGCTGGGTTATCCCACTCATTACACCAAATCACTCTACCGCTTCGTCGATTTCAACGCCGGTTGGTACGCCAGCCGTAACGCCGCCTTCCAGAACGCCGTCAGCCTGGCCACGGGCATTACACTGGCACGCGACGGTGACCTGATCAATCACGGCACTTTTACGGCCGGTGCGACCGAGCTTGCGGTGCGCACGCTGGGCAAGAAGCTCGACCTGAGCAACACCGCCATCAGGCGCCAACTGGAACAGGGCGATAGCCTCGAGTTCGAAGACACGGAACTTTATGAGCGGGTGTTCGCCCTGGCCGAGAAGTTCGAGGGCAAACGGCTGCCGCGCGCCGTGGTGCCGGGTATCACCCTGGAAAGCCCGAAGATTACCCGCAAACTCACCACCGCCTGGTTCGCCAACCGCGTCGATGAGCGTCGTCAACGCTGCATGGCACGTGCGAAGAAGTAAAAACGCGTACCCTGTAGTGCGCGAACGTTGCCGCCAGGAACTCATTGATGACACGCCCCAGCCGCTTCGCCTCATTCTTCGACCAGGCTCGGCGTGCGCTGCAACTGGTCTGGAGTACGTCGCCCGGTTTGTTCGTCGGGTTGGTCCTGGCGACGCTGGCCGCGGGGGTACTTCCTGCGTTGGCTGCCTGGCTGGGCCAGCGCATAGTCGACGCGGTCGTCGCGGCCATGCAGGTTCATGCCAGCCAGGGCAGTGCACCCTTGTGGCCGGTATTGCGCTACGTCCTGTTCGAGGCCGGGGTGCTTGCACTATTGGCCGGTTGTCAGCGTTTGCTCTCGGTCCAGCAATCGTTGTTACGGGTGCAGCTTGGGCAGAAGGTCAATACCCTGATCCTGGAAAAGGCTCAGACGCTGTCGCTGACCCAGTTCGAGAATTCGGAGTTCTATGACAAGCTGGTCCGGGTGCGCCGCGAGGCGTCCACACGTCCACTGGCGTTTGTAACCAAATCGCTCGGCCTGGTCCAGAACCTGATCTCGCTGATCAGCTTCGCGGCATTGCTGGTGCATTTTTCGCCTTGGGCGCTGGTCATTCTGTTGTTTGGCGCGCTACCGGTATTTTTTGCTGAAGCGCATTTTTCCGGCGATGCGTTCCGGCTGTTTACCCGCAGGGCCCCGGAAAGCCGTCAGCAAAACTACCTTGAAGTATTGCTTTCCCAGGAAGCCCATATCAAAGAGGTCAAGCTGTTCGGTTTCGCGCCGTTGTTGTTGCAGCGCTATCGCAACACCTTCGAACGCCTCTATGCCGAAGACCGTCGATTGGCCCTGCGCCGCGATGGCTGGGGCTTCGCTCTCGGACTGCTGGGCACGGCGGCGTTTTACCTGGCTTATGCCTGGGTGGTGATCGATACGGTCAACGGCGCCATCACCCTGGGGCAGATGACCATGTACCTGGTGCTGTTCAAGCAGGGACAGACGGCGGTCAGCAGCAGCCTCGCCGCTATCAGCGGTCTTTACGAAGACGGCTTGTACCTGTCAGACCTCTACGAGTATCTGGCACAGCCGGTGGTTGTCGACACCGGGACGCTTACCGAGGGTGTGCGGCCGGGTGACGGCTTGCGTTGCGAGGGTGTCGGCTTTCGCTATCCCGGCGCGAGTCATGCTGCCCTCGAGGGTATCGATCTGCACCTTGCACCGGGCACAAGCGTGGCGCTGGTAGGTGAGAACGGGTCGGGCAAGACCACGCTGATCAAGCTGATAACCCGGCTCTACCGGCCCGACGAGGGGCGCATCCTGCTCGATGGCAGTGATCTGCAAGACTGGGACGAAGACGCGTTGCGCCGTCGCATCGGCGTGATCTTCCAGGACTACATCCGCTATCAGTTCACGGTGGGCGAGAACCTCGGCGTTGGCGACATCGATGCCTTCGGCGACGTCGGGCGCTGGCGCGAAGCGGCGACCCAGGGCATGGCGGCGCAATTCATCGAGCATCTCGATAAGGGCTATGCCACGCAGCTGGGGCGCTGGTTTGCCGGGGGGCAGGAGTTGTCCGGCGGGCAATGGCAGAAAATTGCCTTGTCGCGGGCCTACATGCGCCGTGATGCCGACATCCTCATACTCGACGAGCCCACCGCAGCCCTCGATGCGAGTGCAGAGGCCGCAGTGTTCGAGCACTTTCGCGAATACGCCAAAGGCCGCATGACGTTGCTTATCTCGCACCGCTTTTCCAGTGTGCGCAATGCCGATCACATTATCGTGATGGATCAGGGCAGGGTGCTTGAGCGGGGTAACCATGAAAGCCTGATCGCGGCAGCGGGGCGCTATGCCCGGTTATTCGATTTGCAGGCGCGTGGGTATCGGTAGTTCAGGGTATCCGCTTTCATGATCACCCGGTTCAAGGCGTAATCGAGCGCTCGCTGAAATAGCGCTCAAGGGCTTGTACGTTCCCCGACGATTCCGCCAGCGCTACGTAGGTGTCAGGGCGCAGCAGGTAGAGAGCGTTGTACCCAAGCCCCGCAGCCTCGTGCGCGGGCGCCCAGTCGAAAACCTGCAGGGGCAGGCCACGTTCGCTACACCATTTGACCAGTGCCTCGCTGGCAGTGCCATACACATGGACCTGCCATTTCATGTTCGCCAGCGAATCGAAATTGTCGACGCCATTGGCCGCTGCCCAGGGCAAGCGGTCGCCGCCTTGTACATGGCCGGCCGTGCCGCTGCTCAGGAACTGCAAGCGGTAGTTGAGGGTGATCTGGGAGATCGTGCGGAACATGAACTCGCGAACCGGTTCAAGTGAAGTGAGCTTGGGAAACAGCAGGGGCGCCAGGCGCGTACGCACAAGCGTGGCAATCGGCCCGTCGGCGGTGACAAAGCTGAAGACCCTGTCGGTGGTACTGACCAGTTTGTGCGCAAAGCCGATGCGTTCGGCCTCATAAGTCTCCAGCAGGCTCTCGGGGGCCTTGCCGGTCAGTACGGCGGCCAGTTTCCAGGCCAGATTGATCGCATCGCCAATGCCGGTATTCATGCCCTGGCCACCGGCCGGGCTGTGGATATGCGCGGCATCGCCAAGCAGGAATGCCCGCCCCCGGTAAAAGTACTCCGCGACCCGATGGTGCACGCGATAGCTCGAAAACCAGTTCACCTTGTGTACCTGCACCTTGAGGTGATCGATCGCGCGGCTGCTGACATCTTCGAACGTGAGGGTCTCGGCATGTTCGGCGCGCTCGTCGCGAACGGTGCCGATCAACCGTGCGCGCCCTGTGCCGGCCAGCGGGAAGACGGCGAGGAAGTCCGCTTCGTCGAGGTCCACGTGCAGCTCGCCGTTAAGGGCAGGGCCCTCGGCGTCCACGTCGGCGACGTAGAATACTTGCTGGTAGGTGCCACCGGAGAAGTCGAAATCCAGGGTCTTGCGGACGGTCGAGCGGGCGCCGTCGCAGCCGGCGATGTACTTGGCCACGCATGTTTCCTGGCGCCCCTCTGCGCTGATCAGGCGCGCGGTGATGTGCTCGCCGTCATCGAGGAAGCCCAGTAATTCACTCTCCCGCTCGACCAAGACGCCGAACAGTGCCAGCCGTTCGATCAGTAATTGTTCGTGCTGGTCCTGCGGGAAGATTTCCAGGAAGGGGTAGGGCGTAAGACCTTCGCCGATGGTCTCGAACGGCAGGCGCGCGGCCTGCTCGCCCTTGACCCACAGGTTGGCCGCCGGTACCTGGTGGCCTTTTTGCACGATCGCCTGCGCCAGGTCGAGCTGGCGGTAGAGCTCCAGGGTGCGCGCCTGGACGGCCAGGGCTCGCGAAGTCGTACCCGGTTCAGCCGTCTTGTCGAGGATTCGCACGCTGATTCCCAGCTTGCTGAGCCAGAGGGCCAGCACCAGCCCTGTGGGGCCGGCTCCGATGATCAGTACGTCGCAGGCTTTCATGTAGTGGTCTCCGGGTAGAGAACGAGTGCTGTGACAGTGTAATCCAACCGTGGCCGGCGGTAATTTCTATGTTGTTTGTGAGGGCCCTATCGCTGGCAAGCCAGCTCCCACACAAGGATTCGCGTGCCTTTTGTGGGAGCTGGCTTGCCAGCGATGCAGACGACACGGTCTTTCAGCTACGCCGCGCAACCAGCAACATCGATGCCGCACCCGTCAGCAACACCGCACAACCGCGATTGAACAGCCGCTTGCCACGAGGTTCGGCGAACCAGCGCTGCAGGTGCACGCCCATGCCGGCGTAGGCGCAAATGGCGATTACCTCCAGGCACAGGAACATCGCGCCAAGCACCATGAACTGCCCCGCGACCGGACGGGAGACGTCGACGAACTGGGGCAGGAAGGCGCTGAAAATCAGGATGGCCTTGGGGTTGCCGGCCGCCACCAGAAACTCCTGCCAGGCCAGGCGCAGCATGCTGACCTGCACATCGCCGGCCTGCGCACTGGCGTCAGGTTCGGCTCGCCAGAGTTGAATGGCGAGGTAGATGAGATAGGCGGCGCCGATGATCTTCAGGCCTTGAAAGAGCATCGCCGAGGTCTGCAGTACCGCCGCCAGGCCTGCCGACGCCAGGGCAATCATGATCGCGAAGGCCAGCAGGCGCCCAAAGCCGGCCAGGCTCGAGCGCTTGAAGCCGTAACGCGTGGCATTGCTCACGGACAGCAGATTATTCGGGCCTGGCGCCATGTTGAGGGCGAAGCAGGCGGGGATGAACAGCAGCAGTGCAGAGATATCTATCATTGGGGGTACCTGGCAGGTCGAGGCTTCACCCTTGTTTTTTAACAGGGTGACCAGGCTTCGAACCCATACAGTTACGGTTTTTTTTCAAGCGAGGAGGCAGGGCAATCATCGCCGGCAACCTGAGTTTGCCCAGGATTACCGGCGATGCGGATCAGCAATCAGCAGTAGCGGTCGAGGATACGAACCTCGGAACGGTTTTGCAGCTGGTCCCATTCCTGTTTCAAGGTCTGCAGCACGCGCCCGATGAAGTCCTTGTCGGCTGCGGCTTTCTTGCCGACGTAACCCTGGCCCCTGCGGTACATCTTCAGCCTTGCCAGCATGCTTGGGTGGTTTTGCTCGAATTCATTTTCCGCCGAGTGGGGCGAGAGGCAATCGATACGGACTTCACCCGACTTGCAGATCCACAGCACATGGCTGTCGTGGGTGTCCTTGTGCACCGCGAACAATCGAGCCAGTTTGTCGATAGTAGGTTGATCGTTCAGATTCATTTTCAAGCTCCTTAACCACTCGTTGATCTAGTTGTTTCGCCGAAATATGGCGCCAATCAGGCGACAAACGTTGCCCGTCGAGTCCCGGGGGAAGTCCCGGACCCTGTTTATGTAGCGTTGACAGGTAGCTGCTACACAGTAGCGTCACAACGAGGAGAGGCAGCGAACGCCAGGATACAACTGCCGACAATAACCAGGTCAGCCACAAGCATCATGAGGACGTTTGGCCAGCGCTTCTCGCCCGATTGGGGACGACAATGCAGGTCAGCTTCATCAATCTGCCTTGTGGGCAGTACACATCCGAAAAACAACTCGACGGCTTGTCGAGACTGCTTGAATCACTTTAACCAGCGCTCCCGATCGGGGAGACGTCTGCATCATGCAAGGGCGAGATAGCGTCGTCAACAGTTTTGTAGTGAAAAATCTAACTCACTACATATTGACTCAAATTGGCTTTCTCGTTCCCACGCGGAGCAAAGGAATGCTGTGGCAGACGCGCAGCAAAGAGACGCAGAGCATCAGGAGAGGCATTCCCACGCGAGCGTGGGAACGAGAACGGAGGGGCAGGCAGGCGATAGCAGGGGGGAACGTTACTTGCCGAGTTTTACCCGGGTCCAGCTGCGTGTCATCAACCGGCCGATGTTGATGGGCTGATCGGGTATCGCGTAGAGCGTCGCCAGTACAGCCTGCGGCGGGTAGGAGCCCGGGTCGCTGCGAATGGCTTCGTCGACCAGGGGGGTAGCAGCTGCGTTGGCGTTGCTGTAACCCACGCTGTTGGTGATCTCGGCCATGATCTCCGGGCGCATCAGGAAGTTGATGAACTGGTGCGCGCCTTCGACGTTTGCCGCATCATGGGGGATCGCGACCATGTCATAGAAGCTGCCGGCGCCTTCTTTGGGAATGCTGTAATCGACCTTGACCCTGCCACCGGCTTCCAGCGCACGGGCCTTTGCCTGGACCACATCACCGGAGTAACCCACGGCCACGCAAATATTGCCGTTGGCCAGGTCCGAGATGTACTTGGACGAATGGAAGTACGCCACCGAAGGGCGGATCTTCATGAACAGTGCCTGAGCTTCGGCGAGCTGCTGCGTGTCCTGGGAATTGACCGGGTAGCCGAGGTAATGCAGTGCCAAGGGCAGCATCTCGGTGGCCGAATCCAGAAAGCTGATACCGCATGATTTCAGCTTTGCCGCGTTTTCCGGTTTGAACAGCAGGTCCCAGGAGTTGACCGGGGCGTCTGCGCCCAGGACTTCCCTGACCTTGTCCGGGTTGAAGCCGATACCGATCGAGCCCCACATGTATGGGACGGCATGGGCATTGCCGGGGTCGCTGGCTGATACGTTGGCCAGCAGGGTCGTGTTGAGGTTCTTCCAGTTGGGCAGCCTGGATTTATCCAGCGGTTGATAGACGCCGGCCTTGATCTGCTTGGCCAGGAAGCTGTTGGAAGGGACAACGATGTCGTAGCCCGACTTGCCGGCGAGCAAGCGGGCTTCGAGGGTTTCATTGCTGTCGAACACGTCGTAGACGACGTTGATGCCGGTTTCGTCTTCGAATTTCCTGACTGTTTCCGGTGCAATATAGTCGGACCAGTTGTAGACACGCAGCACCTTGTCATTGGCCTGGGCGCAGGTAGCGAACACGCCCAAAAAGGACACGGCAAGGAGGGTCCTGCCAAACGATTTCATTGGGTACAACTCCATTTACTTGTGATAGCTGGCTGCAGTGGTGAAGCGGCTGCCTAGGCAGCCGCACCCGCCGCCTGCGGCGCAGGTTGCTTCCAGGATTCGGCAGCGGTCTGTTCCATGGCTTCCTGGATCGCGCGCTTGCGATTGGCCTCGGCGCGACGACCGACATACCAGACCAGAACGGTGACGAAAGAAACGGCCAGCAGGATCAAACTGGCGACCGCGTTGATTTCCGGCTTCACACCCAACCGCACGGCCGAGAAGACTTCCATCGGCAAGGTGGTCGAACCCGGCCCGGAAACGAAGCTGGCCAACACCAGGTCGTCCAGCGACAGGGCAAAGGACATCATGCCACCGGCCGCCAGCGACGGCGCGATCATCGGGATGGTGATCAAGAAGAATACCTTCCACGGCCGTGCGCCGAGATCCATGGCCGCCTCTTCGATGGACAGGTCCAGCTCACGCAGGCGCGCCGAGACCACCACCGCCACATAAGCGGCACAGAACGTGGTGTGCGCGATCCAGATCGTGACGATGCCGCGCTCCTGCGGCCAGCCGATCATCTGCGCCATGGCCACGAACAACAGCAACAGCGACAGACCGGTGATCACCTCGGGCATGACCAGGGGCGCGGTGACCAGGCCACCGAACAGCGTGCGGCCCTTGAAGCGGGTCACCCGGGTCAGAACGAAGGCGGCCAGCGTGCCCAGCGCCACGGCCGCAATGGCCGTGTAGCAGGCGATTTCCAGCGAGCGAACCACCGAGCCCATCAGTTGGCTGTTGTCGAGCAGGCCGGCGTACCACTTGAACGACCAGCCACCCCAGACCGTCACCAGCTTGGAGGCGTTGAACGAGTAGATGACCAGGATCAGCATCGGCAAGTAGATGAACAACAGGCCGAGGATCAGCATCAATCGTGAAAACCCGAAACGGTTCATGCCCGTCCCTCCATCTCTTTGGCTTGACTGCGGTTGAACAGCAAAATAGGCACGATCAGGATGGCGAGCATGACCACGGCCAATGCCGAGGCGACAGGCCAGTCACGGTTGTTGAAGAACTCTTGCCACAACACGCGGCCGATCATCAGGGTTTCCGGCCCGCCGAGCAGTTCGGGAATGACGAACTCGCCGACCACCGGGATGAACACCAGCATGCAGCCGGCAATGATGCCGTTCCTGGCCAGTGGCACGGTGATTTTCCAGAAGCTGTTGAAGGTGCTCGAGCCCAGGTCCGACGCCGCTTCCAGCAGACTCTGATCATGCTTGACCAGGTTGGCATACAGCGGCAGCACCATGAACGGCAGGTAGGCATAGACCACGCCGATATACACCGCGGTATTGGTGTTCAGGATCTCGATGGGGTTCTGGATCACGCCGGTCCACAGCAAGAATGCATTCAACAGACCGTTGTTGCTCAGGATCCCCATCCAGGCGTATACCCTGATCAGGATGGCCGTCCAGGTCGGCATCATGATCAACAGCAACAGCACTGTCTGTGATTCCTTGCGGGCCTTGGAGATGGCATAGGCCATCGGGAAGCCGATCAACAGGCACATCAGCGTACTGAAGAAGGCCACTTTCAAGGAGCCCAGGTACGCGGAGATGTAGAGATCGTCGTCAGCCAGCAGCGCGTAGTTGCCCAGGTTCATGAGCAGCTGGAACTTCTGCTCGGCGTACGAGTAGATTTCCGAATACGGCGGGATAGCCAGGGCCGCTTCGGAAAAGCTGATCTTCATCACGATGAAGAACGGCAGCATGAAAAACAGGCACAGCCACAGGAAGGGAATGCCGATGACCATCTGACGACCGCTCGGGATCAGCCGCAGAATCGGGTTCTTGGAAGTCTTCATGCGCGCAGTACCACGCCGCTGTCATCCTCCCACCACACATAGACGCTGTCGTCCCAGGTCGGACGCGTGCCACGGCGTTCGGCGTTGGCCATGAACGACTGGACGATCTTCCCGCTCGGCAGTTGCACATGGAAAACCGAGTGACCGCCCAGGTAGGCGATATCGTGAACCTTGCCCCTGGACCAGTTGTAGCGCGAGTCGGGTTGTTCGGTCGCGACCAGCATTTTTTCCGGGCGGATGGCATAGGTGACGGATTTGTCTTCTACCGAAGTACTGACGCCATGGCCGACATAGATGCGCTGTTCCAGGTCCTCGCTGTGGATTACCGCGTAGCCTTCCTGATCTTCGGTCACCATGCCTTCGAACGCATTGACGTTGCCGATGAATTCGCAGACCAGGCGGCTGACCGGTGCCTCGTAGATATCGACCGGGCTGCCGGTCTGGGCGATCCAGCCCAGGTGCATGATGGCGATGCGCTGGGCCATGGTCATGGCCTCTTCCTGGTCGTGGGTCACCATCACGCAGGTCACGCCGACCCGCTCGATGATCTCGACCAGTTCCAGCTGCATTTGCGAGCGCAGTTTCTTGTCCAGCGCGCCCATCGGCTCGTCGAGCAGCAACAGCTTCGGCCGCTTGGCCAACGAACGGGCCAGGGCCACACGCTGGCGCTGGCCGCCGGAGAGCTGGTGCGGCTTGCGCTTGGCGTACTGGGTCATGTGAACCAGCTTGAGCATTTCTTCCACGCGGGCTTCGATCTCGCTGGCGGGAAGGCGATCCTGCTTGAGGCCGAAGGCAATGTTCTGCGCCACGGTCATGTGCGGGAACAAGGCGTAGGACTGGAACATCATGTTGATCGGCCGCTCGTAGGGCGGCATATCGGTAATGTCCACGCCATCGAGAAGGATTCGGCCTTCGGTCGGGCGCTCGAAGCCGGCCAGCATGCGCAGCAGGGTGGATTTGCCTGAACCAGACCCCCCCAGCAATGCGAAAATTTCACCCTGATGGATTTCCAGGGACACATCGTCCACGGCAATCGTCTCGTCGAACTTCTTCGTGACCCGGTCGATTTTGACCAGCACCTTCTTGGGGTGCGGGTTGCCTTCGAGGGTCTTCCTGTAAATGCTGGAGGCGGTTGCCATGTGAAACTCCCAACAGGTGTTAATAGTCGAGCCAATACGGCCTGACCTAATAGATTGATTACAAACCCGCTTGCGGCGGGTTCATCCAGCGCAGCTGTCCTTGCCGCCCAACGCTGCTTCTTGTTGTCGTCATTACCCAGACTGCTGTGTGGGGCACGCGCTGACGCGCAGCCACGGCACAGTAGCGATGGGAACTTTGAATGTTGTCTTGGTTACCAGAGTCCGGCAGGCGCCTGTCAGCGTGCGCTATGTAGCGCCGCACGCTGTCGGCAGGCGTCGCCAAAGGCTTGAAAAATACTCAAATAAGCGGGGTTCGATAGAACCTGCCATTCCGGGTGCCATTGCACGCCGACGGCAAATGTCTGGCTGCCTTCGACGGAAACCGCTTCGACCAGTCCGTCAGGGGCGATTGCCTCGGCCCGCAGGCCAGGCGCCAGCCGGTCGATGCCTTGAGCATGGATGGAATTGACCTGGATGACCGGCGGCAGCTCGAGCGCCGCGAACACGCCGCCAGGTTGCACATGGACCGCATGAGCCGCCGCGAACTGGACTTCCACGTTCGGGTGGTCTGCTTCGCGATGGTTCATGAAGGTGCCGGTTTCGTGAACCTTCTGGTGCAGGCTGCCGCCGAACGCCACGTTCATTTCCTGGAAACCCCGGCAAATGCCGAGCACCGGCACGCCGGCAGCCACGGCTGCGCGCAGTAGGGGAAGGGTGGTGCGATCTCGCTGTGGGTCGTGCGCAGTGCCTGTTTCGCTCGCCGGGCCCTGGTAATGAAAGGGTTCGACGTTGGAGGGCGAACCGGTAAACAACAGGCCGTCCAAATGCTTGAGAAGCCCATCTATATCAGTCAACTCAGCCAGGGACGGAACAATGACTGGAAGTCCTTGTGCGGCCTCGCACACGGCGCGCAAGTACTTGTCTCCGCTCACATGGTAGGCCTTGGCCCCGATTTCTTTAACGCACGCAGTCACACCGACCAATGGCTTGGTTGCCATTTTTATTCACCTCGGAAAACACACTTGAACGAGCTTTTTCAGAGCTTAGCCTTGTTGATTTTAATTAACAACCGTCCTGTAAAAAATTCTACACGGATTGATGGGGGCGCTTGGTGTCTTCGGGGGCTTCTCAGGACCTGAGCGTTTCAAGAAACCG